>CAXTWJ010000095.1:0-8789 GCA_964247925.1 uncultured Sphingomonas sp. | reverse complement strand
GCCTTGGGATCGGGATCCCAGCAGCTGTCGAACAGCACGAACAGCGGCTTGACGTTGTGCCGCGCGGCGATGGCGAGGAACTGGTCGATGCGGCGCTTCAAGCCGTCGGGGTCGTTCTCCCACACGATGTTGTGCAGGAACACGCGCATCGTGTTCATACCGATCGACTGGGCATAATCCATCTCGCGGTCGATCGTGGCGGGGTCGAAGGTGTCGGCCTGCCACATCTCCAGCTGGTTGATCGCGGTCGCGGGCGCATAGTTGGAGCCCACCAGCCAGGGCTGATGCGCATACCAGTCGGTCGCGGCCGGCTTGGTCCAGCGGTCGCGCGCTTCGGCGCCCGACGACAGGGTGGCGGCGCCGACGAGCAGCAGGGCGGTGAGGAAGCGCATGGATGGTCCTCTCTAGCGGGCGGCGGTGTGGAAGAGCTTGTACGTCATGACGTTGCGATAGGTCTGACCCGGGTCGAGACGGACCGACGGGAAACGCGGCTGGTTGGGCGCGTCGGGGAACAGCTGCGGCTCCATCACGAAGGCGTCGCCCATGCGATAGATGTGGCCGCCTTTGCCCGTGATCGTCGCGTCGAAGAAGTTGCCCGAGTAGAATTGCAGCCCCGGCTGGTTGGACCACAGCTCGAAGCCGCGGCCCGACCCCGGATCCTCGACACGGGCCATCAGGTGCTGCGTCGGGGTAACGGCGTCGCCGATCGCCCAGTTGTGGTCGTAGCCGCGGCCATAGGCGATCTGCTGGTCGCGGCCGTCGCGCACGCGATTTCCAATCGCGTGGGGCGTGCGGAAGTCGAATACCGTGCCCGCGACCGGCTCATTGCGCCCGAGCGGGATGGAGGTGGCGTCGGTCGGCGTGTAGCGGTCGGCGGGGATGGTGACGAGATGGCCCATCGCCCCGCGCGGGCTGCCGACGCCGGCCAGGTTCCAGTAAGCGTGGTTGGAGATGTTGACCACGGTCGGCCGGTCGGTGGTGGCGCGGTATTCGATCGTCAGCTGGTCCTGCTCGTCGAGCGAATAAGTGGCGTCCGTGGTCAGCGTGCCGGGGTAGCCCATGTCGCCGTCCGGGCTGACATAGCGCAACGTCACCGACGCGGTGGGGCCGCTTTTCACGGCCGTCACCTGCCACAGCACCTTGTCGAACCCCTTGGTGCCGCCGTGGAGCGAATTGGGACCGTTGTTGACGGGCACGGTGTAGGTGCGCCCGTCGAAGGTGAACCGTCCCTTCGCGATGCGGTTGGCGACGCGGCCGACGGTGCCGCCGAAATATTCGGGCTTGGTCAGGTAACCGTCGAGCGTGTCATAGCCGATCTGGACGTCCTCGCGCTTGCCGTCGCGGTCGGGCATGATCAGCGACTGGAGGCTGGCGCCGAGCGCGATCACGGTCGCGGACACGCCGTGCCCGTTGGTCAGCGTCACCGCCGCCACGCTGCGCCCGTCGGGCATGGTGCCGAACGTCCGCTGCTTCGCGGTGCCCGCCACCGCCGGGGTAGCGGCAACGGCCAGAAGCGTGGCCAGGATCGTCATTCGCATCGTGCTGCTCCCCTCAATGGCTGTCGCGCGGCAGGCCCTTGCTCTGGGCGATGCGCTGATATTTGACCGCGTTCTCCAGGACCGCGCCGGCGTCGAACTGGCCGACCAGATCGCGCTGGATCTCCTGCCACGGCGTCTGCGAGGCCGGCGCCCGGTAGCCGCCCATCGCCTCCAGCGCCCGGCGACGCTCCGCGAGTTCGGCGTCATCGACCAGCAGATCGACGCGCCTCCTGTTCAGGTCGATGCGCAAACGATCGCCCGTCCGCAGCAGCGCGAGGCCGCCGTTCACCGCGGCCTCCGGCGAGGCGTTCAGGATTGACGGGCTACCGCTCGTTCCCGATTGTCGCCCATCGCCGATGCACGGCAGCGCGTGGACGCCCGCGCGGATCAGCGCGGCGGGCGGGCGCATATTCACGACCTCCGCGCCGCCCGGATAGCCGATCGGCCCGGCGCCGCGGATCACCAGGATCGTGCGATCGTCGATGCCCAGCTCGGGGCTGTCGATCCGGTGGTGATAGTCCTCCGGCCCGTCGAACACGACGACGCTGCCTTCGAACGCGCCGGGGTTCGCCGGGTCGGACAGGTAGCGTTCGCGGAACTCGGGCGAGATCACGCTCTGCTTCATCACCGCCGCGTCGAACAGGTTGCCGGTCAGCACCGTCAGCCCGGCGGCGGGCTTCAGCGGCCGGTCGAAGGGGCGGATCACGTCCTCGTCCACGCTCGCCTTGCCGCGATAATTATCCGCCACCGTGCGCCCGTTGACGGTCAGCGCATCGCCGTCGAGCAGGCCCTGCTCGAGTAGCTGGCCCATGACGGCGGGCACGCCGCCCGCGCGGTAATAATCCTCGCCCAGATAGGTGCCCGCGGGCTGCAGGTTGACGAGCAACGGCACGTCCGCGCCCTCCCGCTCCCAATCCGCCAGCGTCAGCTCGACGCCGATGTGGCGCGCGATGGCGTTCAGGTGGATGGGCGCGTTGGTCGAGCCGCCGATCGCCGAGTTGACCTTGATGGCGTTCAGGAAAGCGGGACGCGTCAGGATGTCGGACGGCTTGCGATCGGCGCGCACCATCTCGACGATGCGCCGCCCCGTCTCCCACGCCGCCTGCTGGCGATCGCGATAGGGCGCGGGGATCGCGGCCGAGCCGGGCAGGCTCATGCCCAGCGCCTCGGCGAGCGAATTCATCGTCGTCGCCGTACCCATCGTGTTGCAATAGCCGGTGGACGGCGCCGACGAGGCGACCAGCTCGATGAACCCCTTGTAATCGATCTCGCCCGCCGCCAGCAGCTCGCGCGCACGCCACACGATGGTGCCCGATCCCGTGCGCTCGCCCTTGAACCAGCCGTTGAGCATCGGCCCGACCGACAAGGCGATCGCGGGGATGTTGACGGTGGCGGCCGCCATCAGCGCGGACGGCGTCGTCTTGTCGCAGCCGATCGTCAGCACCACGCCGTCCAGCGGATAGCCGTACAGCACCTCCACGAGCCCGAGATAGGCGAGGTTGCGGTCCAGCCCGGCCGTGGGGCGCTTGCCCGTCTCCTGCAGCGGGTGCGTCGGGAACTCCAGCGGCACGCCGCCGGCCTCGACGATCCCCGCCTTGACGCGCTCGGCCAAGACCAGGTGATGTCGATTGCACGGCACCAGGTCGCTGCCCGACTGGGCGATGCCGATGATCGGCCGATCGCCCTGCAGCTCCTCCAGCGACAGGCCGAAATTGAGGTATCGCTCGACATATAGCGCGGTCATGTCGGCATTGCCCGGATTGTCGAACCAGGCGCGGCTGCGCAGCCCGACCTTTCTACTCTCGGTCACGCGACAGTCCCGGCCTTGGCGCGGAGCCAACAGATCATGCGCTCTCCCCCGTCGGCATACCGCCTCGACGGCTGCACTTTGACGATTGATAGCGGAACATTTGCCCGTTAGAAATACCATTTATCGGATAAAAAGACGGGGGACGCGCTGGGGTAGGCACGGCTGATCGGCGCCGCATCAGTGCATCGTCATCGGTCGCGGCCAAGGGGGATCAAGGCTGGGGTCGGCGCCCTGCGCGAGCCAAACCGCCGGGACCGCGGATCGGGCGGGCACGGCATCTCGAGACTATAGAATGCAAGAGAGGATCGGTCTGGTGGCATTTTCGGCGTCACGCAATCACTGCTATCTGCCGGCGTTGTGCTGGGCAGTGTTGTTGGTCATGGGCCTGTGCTCCCCCGCTGCGGCGCAGCGCGCGGCGCTGAGCACGACGGAGGCGCTCTACCCTCGCGTCGTGCGGGTCAGCCATGACCCGACGCCATCCGCCAACGGGACGCTGGTCGCCAGCGTCACCAGCTTTCCGGGCGGCAAGGGGGAGGAGCAGATTTTCTCCAGCGCCGACAACGGCGCCACTTTCGCTCGGATCGGCACGATCGCCGACCCAGATTTCGCGACCGGGCTGTGTTGCGGGACGCTGTACGAGCTGCCGCAGGCGGTCGGCTCGTTGCGGGCCGGTACGCTGCTATGGGCGGGCTCGGTGGGCGGCGACACGCCCGGCAAGCCGATGCAGATCAAGATCTACCGGAGCACCGATCGCGGCGCGACCTGGACCTACCTGTCCAACTGCGCCACCGCGACGGTGCCGCGCAGCACCGGCGGGCTGTGGGAGCCGGAGTTCACGGTTGCCGCCAACGGGGCGTTGGTCTGCTTCTACTCGGACGAGACCGTGGCGGGCTTCTCGCAGCTCATTCACCAGGTCACTTCAACCGACGGCGTGAACTGGAGCGCGCCCGTGCGCACCATCGCCAGCGGGGTGCAGGCCGACCGGCCGGGCATGGTCGTGGTCCGGCGGCTGCCCGGCGGACGCTTCTTCATGACGCATGAGCTCTGTGGCCCGGCGGCCTGCACCGTGTTCTACAAGACCTCCGCCGACGGCATCGACTGGACGCCCGCGAGCGATGTCGGCACGCGCGTGGAGACGGCGGATGGCCAATGGTTTCTCCACACCCCCACCAACGCCTGGGCGCCGGTGCCGGGGACGGCCAACGGACGCATCTTCGTGATCGGCCAGATCCTGAGCAGCGCGAACGGCGTCGCGGCCGGCAACGGGCGGACGATCCTATACAACGACAGCGCCGACGGCAGCGGCCCGTGGAAGACGCTGGCCGCGCCGATCGCGATCCAGTCGCCGCCGACCAGCAGCAACTTCTGCCAGAACTACTCTTCGCCGCTGCTACCCTCCGCCGACGGCACGACGTTGCTGGAGCTGGCCAGCGACTTCGACGCGAGTGGCGGGACGAATGTCTGCAAGACCTATTTCGCCACCGCCTCGACGGCCGCCGTGTCGGGAAGTGTCACGCTTGGTGCGACTGCGGTGACGATGTCCGGAGGCCAGTCGGGCACCTCCACCATCACCTTGACTCCCTCGGGCGGGTATCGTGGCACGATGAAGCTCACGGCTTCCATCCCGGGCTTCACCGGCACGGTCAGCTTCCCGGGCGATGGCCTGATCACGATGGACGGCACGGCCAGGACGGTGACGATGACCTTGTCGCCCGTGAAAACGGCGGCCGTGGGCGGCTTCGGGGTTGCCGGTGTCGCGTTCGCCGCGCTGTTCCTCGCCGGCGGCGCGGCCGGCGGGCGCGGGGGCGCGGGGGGGGGGGGGCGTGTTGGGGACCTCTCTGGGTGTGGTGGCGGCTCCTCGGGTTCGACCTCGGCGACGCCGGTCGCGACCACGCCGACGGCGCAGACCTATACGGCGACGATCACGGCGACCGATACCAGCGACAGCCGGATCACCGCCTCCACAACCGCCACCGTCACACTCAACTGAACAGCCGGATGAGGAGCGCACCATGCTGACACGCCCGTCGTTGACCCGAGCCGCGCTCGGGCTGGCCGCGATGCTGGCGGCCACCAGCCTGCGCGCGCAGGTTCCCCCCGGCGCGCCGGTCACGCCGCCCGTCGATCCGGCGCGCGCCTTCCTGTTCGCGCACATGACGAAGGAGCATTACGGCACGCTTTACTACTCGGTGAGCCTCGACGGCTTTCACTGGCGGCGCGTGAACGGCGGCCAGCCGGTGTCGGCCGACTATCACGGCCATGCCTCGATCGCGCGCGGGGGCGACGGGCGCTGGTATCTGGTCGGCAACAAGGGCGACGACGACCCGCTGATCCGCTTCTGGGTGTCGGACGACCTGGTCCGCTGGCAGCCTTACGGGACGTACCAGCCGGACCTCGAACACATTCCGAACCACGCCGGCGCGCTGCAGCGGATCGGGGCGCCCAAGCTGTACTGGGACGCGCCGTCGAGGCAGTTCCTGCTGAGCTGGCACACGCCGACGGTGAAGGGCAGCCCGGCCGACCCGGAGAGCTATTGGGCGAGCCAGCGCACGCTGTATGTGCTGTCGCCCGACCTAAAACGGTTCGCCGCGCCGCCGCGCCGGCTGTTCGCGTGGAACATGGCGACGATCGATACGGTGATCGAGCGCGAGGATGACGGGCGATACTGCGCCGTAATCAAGGACGAGCGCTATCCCAGCTACGCCTGGACCACCGGCAAGACGATCCGCATCAGCTGCGCCGCGTCGCTGCTGGGGCCGTACCCGGAGCCTGGCCCGTCGCTGTCGCCCAATTTCCGCGAGGCGCCGACTCTGATCCGCGCGCCGATGACACGCGACTGGATGCTGTATTACGAGCAGTACGCCGGCACGAGCTACGGCCTGTCGATGGCGCCGCGGCTGACCGGCCCCTGGTACCAGGTGTCGGGCAACAGCGGCGTGCCCGCCTGGAACCGTTACGAGATGCCCGCTGGTCTCCGCCACGGCTCCATGATCGAGATCACGCGCGCGGACTACGACCGCATCGTCGCGGCGTTTCCGGGGGAGTAGGCGCGGGCCGGGGCGCCACGTCGCCCCGTCCCGACCGGCTCTACGCCGTCGCCAGCCGCTCAGCGGGCAGTGCCGCCGTCGGGCGCGAACCCCACACGGCGTAGAACAGCACATACAGCTCGCAGATCGCGGTGACGATGAACGCCCACTGGATGCCATAGGCGTCGGCGATGTTGCCCTGGATGAACACCAGCGCGCCGCCCGCGATCGACATGATCAGCAGCCCCGAGCCTTCCTCCGTCAGCGGCCCGAGCCCCCGGATGGCGAGCGCGAAGATGGTCGGGAACATGATCGAGTGGAACAGCCCGACCGCGATCAGCGCATACATCGCGCTCGGCCCTGAAAGGAACGTCGCCGCCAGCGCCGCCACCAGCGCGCCCAGCGCGAACACCGCCAGCACCCGCTCGGGCGCGATGTAGCGCATGATGTAGGCGCCCGCGAACCGCCCCAGCATCATGCCGCCCCACACGAAGGTGAGATAGAAGGCCGCCTGTTCGTGCGTGATGTCGGCGATGCCGGGCTGCGAGGCGAAGTTGATGAACAGATTGCCCACCCCGATCTCCGCCAGCACGTAGAGGAAGATGCCGAAGCAGCCGAGCACCAGGTTGCGGTGCCGCCACAGCGACAGCCCGCGCCGCTCCTCCGCGCCGGCCCGCCGGGTCGCGGCGCCGAGCGCAGGCAGCTTCGCCCGCGCGATCACCACGGCCAGGATGGCCAGCACCACCGCCACGATCAGATAGGGCAGCTCCGTCGCCTGCGCGTCCGCCATGCGCTGCGCCTGTGTCAGGTGCGTGCCTTCCACCGACGTGCCCGCCGTGGTGCGCCCCAGGATCAGGTAGCGGCCGAAGATGATCGCAAGCACGTCGCCCGTGGTGTTGAACGCCTGCACCAGCGTCAGGCGCGCTTCCGACGATTCGGGCGGGCCGATGACAGCGACATAGGGGTTGGCCGCGACCTGCAGCAGCGCGATGCCGCACGATACGGTGAACAGCGCCACCAGTGTCACGCCATAGGAGGGCAGGCTCGCCGCCAGGATCATCGCCGCCGAGCCGAACGTCATGATGACCAGCCCGACCACCAGCGCGCGCTGATAGCCGATCCGCTCGATCAGCTTCGCCGCCGGCAGTGAGGCGATCAGATAGCCGATGAACCAGGTCGATTCGATCAGCGTGGTCTGCGTGTAGTTGAGGTCGAACACGCTGCGCAGGTGCGGCAGCAGCGTGTTGTTGATGACCGTGATGAACCCCCACATGAAGAACAGGCTGGCGAGCAGCGACAGCGCGCCGCGATAGTTGCCGCCCGTTCCCGTGGCGTGCGTGCCGGCGGCGCTGATCGGCGTGGCCATGCGTATTCCCTCCCGTCCCGCGAGGGGTTCGCTTGCCCTCGTCTTATTTGTCAGACTAGAGCGCGGCAACGACGTCGGCAAGGAGAGAGTGTATGGCGGCGACCCGCATCGCGCTGATCGGCATCGGCAAGATCGCGCGCGACCAGCACGTGCCGACGATCGTCGCAAGCCCAGAGTTCGAGCTGGTCGCCGCCGTCACGCGCTCCGGCCCGCCCGACGGCGTACCCGGCTTCCCGACGATCGCGGCGATGGTGGCCGCGGTGCCCGACGTGCAGGCCGTCTCCATCTGCACGCCGCCGCGCGGGCGGCTGGAGCTGATCCGCGAGGCGCTGGCGCACGGGCTCGACGTGATGATCGAGAAGCCGCCCGCCGCGACGCTGAGCGAGGCGGAGGGGTTCGCGGCGCTGGCCGAACAGGCGGGCCGGGTGCTGTTCGCGACGTGGCATTCGCGCGAGGCGGCGGCGGTCGCGCCAGCGCGCGACTGGCTCGTGGGCAAGCAGGTGCGCGCCGTCAGCGTCACCTGGAAGGAGGACGTGCGACACTGGCATCCAGGGCAGGAATGGATCTGGGAGCCGGGCATCGGCGTGTTCGATCCCGGCATCAACGCGCTGTCGGTTGTCACCGCGATCCTGCCCACGCCCCTGCTGCTGGAGGATGCCGAGCTGCGCTTCCCCGCCAACAGGGCCGCGCCGATCGCCGCGTCCTTGCGTTTCACCGACGGCGCGGGGGCGCCGGTGGTGGCCGACCTCGACTTCGACCAGCGCGGGCCACAATCGTGGGACATCGTGATCGAGGCGGACGCGGGCACGCTGACGCTGACACACGGCGCGTCACAAATGGCCATCGACGGGTCGCCCGTCGATCTGCCCGATGAGCCGGAATATGCCCGCTTGTATCGCCGCTTCGCCGTGCTGCTGCGTGAACGGACCAGCGACGTCGATCTGACCCCGTTCCGCGCCGTCGCCGACTGTTTCCTGCTCGGGCGCCGGGTGGGGGTGGGTGCGTTCAGCTGGGATCAGCCCGCGTAAAGATGAGGGGGGAGACCGCGC
>CAXTWJ010000094.1:4257-8859 GCA_964247925.1 uncultured Sphingomonas sp. | reverse complement strand
CGCGCGGGCTGCCCCTGGTCGGGCGCGGGCGGGGGGGGGGGGGGCCCGCCAGCACGGGGCCGCACGCCGCCGCCTTCGCGTCGCCCACGTCCACGAACGCCAGCACGGCGGCCGGCGGCGTCGCCAGCAGCGCCAGGCCCAGCCCCGCGCCCGCGCGGCCCAGCAGCTGCGGGCTGATCACGTCGATGCCGGGCTTCGCGAAATACCCGTTCAGCCCGACCGGCGACTGGCCGGAGAAGAGCGAGAACTTCTTGCCGTCGGCCCGGAACGCCAGGTCCAGCGCCTCCGTCCGGAAGGAAAAGCCGCCGCGGCCCAGGATCACGTTCTTGCTGGTGTCGATGATGATCGGGTCCGCGGCCGCCGTGCCGTTCCTGACGGTGAAGCCGATCAGCCCGCAGTTGATCCGCACCGGCTCCTTCAGCTTGTGCTGGAACATCTTCTGCACGAACGTACCCACGTCCAGCTCCGATAGCTGGACGTTGCGCGTCCAGAAACTGCCCGCCGGCATGGTGAAGGCGATGCGCCCGTGCGCGGTCGAGAGCGAGTCGTGGATGGTGTCGCCGCGCCCGGCCAGCTGGACTCGGCCCTTGACCACGCCGCTCGTTCCCGCCTCCGCCACGCCATAGCCCGCCAGCAGGCGTCCCATCGGCGTCGGCGACAGCCGGATGTCGTAGCTGTCCGCCGCCGGCCGTGCGCGCGTGTCGAACACCAGGTCCGACGCCACGTTGCCGCGCGCCATCGCGAAGGTCAGGGGCGACAGCGCGAGTCGCCCGTGATCGAGCGCCAGCGTCAGATCGACGTCGGAGAGCGGGACGTTGCGCGACTCCCCCGCCCCGAGCGCCCAGTGCCGGGCCGCGTCGAACGCCCGCAGCGCCGCGCCGGGCAGCGCCGCGTCGGGCAGTATGCGCTGCGGCGCCGCCCCGGGCGCGGCGGCGGCGGCCTGCGCGCCCTTCGCCGCGACGATGTCGGGATTGTAGCCGATGAACGGCGCGGCATCGACGATGTCCAGCGCGCGCGTGGCGATCACCGAGTCGAGCTTGAGTCGCGTGCCGTTGGTGACCGTCAGTCGCCCCGCCACGTCGCTGTCGCCGAATGTCCCGGTGATGTGGGTGAAGCGGTACTGGTCTCCCTGCTGCACCATCTGCGCCTTGAGACGATAAATGCGCGTATTGGGCAGCACCACGCCAATGATGCCGAGCAGGTCCGCCATGTTGCGCCCCCGCGCGCGCACGGCCAGCGGCACGCCCTCGATCGCCGCGATCGTCGGCAGGGTGCCGGATACGTCGATGACGTTGCCGGCCGCGCGCGCCTGCAGTACCAGCCGGTTCTGCCCGCGGTTGACCGTCGCGTCGGGCGACAGCAGCGACGCGGTGAGCGTGAACGGCGTGGCGCGCACCGTGCCGTCGCCCATCAGCCCGACCGCGCGGCCGATCCGCGCGTCGGTCGAGCGGATCGGGTCGATGTGCAGGTTCGCGAGCAGCTTCATGCGCGGATCGAGGTAGCGAACGTTCGTGCCCCGCACGTCGGCGACGTCGATGCGCGGGAAGTCGAGCGGCTTGCCGCCCTTCTTGTCCGAGAAGGTCCAGCTGTTGGCGCTGTGGTCGGCGTTCCACTCCAGATCGACCGCGCCCTGATCGAGGTCGAGCCAATAGAGCCGCCGCTTGCCGAACAGCAGCGACAGCGGCGCGATGCGCGTGTCGATGGCGCGCGCGGCGAACAGGCGCGGGCGCGTCGCCCAGGCCGGGTTCGCGATCGTCATCCGCTCGGCGTAGAACCTGATCCGCCACGGCGCGAGATAGAGCTGGAAGTCGCCGGCGACCTTGACCTCGCGGTGCGTCTGCCCCGCCACGAACCGCTCGAAGGGGTGCTTCAGGAAGCGGCCCTTGGTGATGAACAGCACCAGCCAGATCGCGAACAGGACGCCCACGACGCCCAGCACGATGTTGCGGGCGATGCGCCAGCCCTTCGGCAGGCGGCGGTCCCTTACTCCGGGCGCCGCGCCGGCCGACGCCTCCACACGCGAGGTCGTCATATCCATGGCACGCTAAACCGTTGCGTGTCCGATTCGGTTGCATTCCGGCGTTGGCGGGGGTAGGGCGCGCGGCTTCGCGAGCATGGCGAACACGAACGGCCCGGCCATCAAGGGCTGCCGCGGCCGTTCCAGCCATGCCAACTGAAAGGACCAAAATGCCCAAGCTCAAGACCAAGAGCGGCGTCAAGAAACGCTTCAAGCTCACCGCGTCCGGAATGCTCAAGCACGGCGTCGCCGGCAAGCGCCACCGGCTGTTGCACCACAACGGCAAGTACATCCGCCAGAATCGCGGCACCAAGGTGCTGTCGAAGGCCGACACCGCGACGGTGAAGGCCTGGGCCCCGTACGGTCTCGGTTGAGGAGCTAGATCAATGGCACGCGTCAAACGGGGTGTCACCACCCGCGCCAAGCACAAGAACATCCTGGAACAGGCCAAGGGCTATCGCGGCCGGCGCAAGAACACGATCCGTGTCGCGCGCCAGGCGGTGGAGAAGGCTGGCCAGTACGCCTATCGCGACCGCAAGGTGAAGAAGCGCACCTTCCGCGGCCTGTGGATCCAGCGCATCAACGCCGGCGTCCGCGCCGAGGGACTGACCTACTCGCAGTTCATGCACGGGCTGAAGCTCGCGGGCGTGGAGCTGGACCGCAAGGTGCTGGCCGACATCGCGATGCACGAGGAGGCGGCGTTCACCGCCATTGTCGCGCAGGCGAAGGCGGCGCTGCCGGCGCAGCAGGCGGCGTAGCCCACGCCCGCTCGACACGAACGGAACCGTAACAGGGCCGGGCGCGCGATCGCCCGGCCCTTTTTCGTTGCCCCCGGCCGTCGCGCGCGTCATCCTCTCGACGCGGGGAGGAGCCATCATGCGCACATGGACGATCGTCGGGCTGGCGCTGGCAGCGGCATCGCCCGCGGGCGCGCAGGATGCGTCCACGCCGCCACTTCCCCGGTCGCCGAGCGCGCAGGGCGATGTCGCGGTCACCATCTACAACAGCGAC
Organism: uncultured Sphingomonas sp.; assembly: GCA_964247925.1. Lineage (GTDB taxonomy): Bacteria > Pseudomonadota > Alphaproteobacteria > Sphingomonadales > Sphingomonadaceae > Sphingomonas. Next base: position 5,831 of record CAXTWJ010000094.1, on the reverse strand, counting down.
TTGGCGCTGATCCAGGACACGCGCCAGCTCGATCTGGCGAACGGTCGCGTGCGGCAGGACTTCCCCGACGTCAGCGCCGCGATCCGGCCGGAAACGGTGACGCTCGCCGTCCCGGACGCGACGGTGGTCGAGCAGAATTTCGACTATGACCTGCTCAGCCCGGCCAGCCTGATGGAAAAGGCGGTGGGCGAGACGATCACCATCGTGCGCACCAATCCCGGCTCGGGCGCCGAGACACGCGAGCGCGCCACGGTGCTGGCGGTCAACGGCGGGGTGGTGCTGCGGGTCGGCGATCATGTGGAGGTGCTGCGCGACGACGGCCTGCCCGCGCGCGTCATCTTCGATCGGGTGCCCGAGACGCTGCGCGCCCGCCCGACGCTCTCCGTCACGCTCGCCTCGACGCGCGCCGGGCGGCGGCCGGCGACGCTCTCCTATCTGTCGAACAAGATGGGCTGGACGGCCGATTACGTCGCGTTGTTCGACCAGGCGAAGGGCACGATCGACGTGCAGGGCTGGGTGACGCTGAAGAACGAGACCGGCACCAGCTTCGCCGACGCGCGCACGCTGCTGGTCGCGGGCGATCCGGCCGCCGCCGGTGATAATGGCGGCAATGGCGGCTACCCCTATCGCCCGCGTCGCCCCGGGCCGCTGCGCGCCGCGGGCACGCAGACGGCCGCGCGCGAGCAGCTGGGCGACTTCTACCTTTATCCGCTGCCCGGCCGCACCACGATCGCGGACCAGCAGACCAAGCAGGTCAGCTTTCTGGACGTGAAGGGCGCGTCCGCGACGGCCGGCTATGAATATCAGAACGACTGGCTGAACAAGGCGGACGAGCCGGAGAGCGCGTCGAGCGTGCTGCGGTTCTCCAACGGCAAGGGCGGCGGATTGGGCGACGCGCTGCCGGCGGGCACCGTGCGCGTCTATCAGCGCGATGCGCGCGGCCAGGCGCAGTTCACGGGCGAGAGCCGGATCGGCCACACGCCGCAGGGCTCCTCGGTCGCGCTGCGCACCGGCGACGCGTTCGACATCAAGGTGAAGCCGACGGTGGTGGAACGGACGCGCCTCGATCCGGATCACTGGCGCACGCGGATGAGCTACCTACTCACCAACGCCCGCGCGCGCGCCGTCACCGTCGATCTGGCGCAGGCCGGGCTGGACTGGTGGTGGGACGACACGCGCATCAGCGCCGAAAGCCAGAAGAGCGAGCGCCGCGACGCGGACAGCACGGTATGGCACGTCGTGGTGCCCGCCAACGGGACGGTCACGGTCACCGCCACCTTCGACACGCGCTATTGATGCGGCAGGGGGTGGCGCTGCTGCTCGCGATCGCCGTGCCCGCGGCGGCGCAGGGGCAAGCCACCGTGACTTCGCCTGGTCCGGCGGCGGTGGCCGTCACCGTCTATCGCGCGCCCGGCGGCGGTGACCTCGATCTCGATGACCTGAACGGCTACGCGCTGGTCACGGAAACGCGCACCGTTCGCCTGCCCGCCGGCCGGGCGACGCTGCGGTTCGAGGGCGTGGCAGGCGGCATCGTGCCCCCGAGCGCGATCGTCACCGGCCTGCCGGGCGGGGTC
>CAXTWJ010000094.1:3083-4247 GCA_964247925.1 uncultured Sphingomonas sp. | reverse complement strand
TTGCAGCGCGACCCGCGCCATGCCGACGGCGCCCTCGTGGTGGGGGATCATGCCACGGACGAAGTCGGCATCGGCGTCGTTCGTGTAGCGGATGTCCATCTCGCGGTGCATCGTCGCGTCGGCCTCGCGGAACGCCTTCGTCGCAGGCGTGTCGGCGGCGTCCGCCGCGCCCGGGGCGCCGGCCCGCCGGCCCCGCGACGCGGCGCTGCGCGGGCGGCGCGGGCGGGATCGTGCCCGCCAGCGCGATCGTCACCGGCCTGCCGGGCGGCGTGATCGAGAAGAACCGCGACGCGCGACTGCTGTCGCCGGTCGCGCTGATCGACGGCACGCTCGGCCGCCGCGTCACGCTGACGCGCACGGACCGTTCCAGCGGCGCGGTGCGGGTGCAGCAGGCGACGGTGATCGCCGGGCCGGCCGGCGGCGTGGTCGTGCGCACACCCGACGGCGTGGAGGCGCTGGGCTGTTCGGGGCTGGCCGAGCATCCCTCCTTCGCCGCCGTGCCCTCCGGCGTGACCGCCGGGCCGGTGCTGAGCGTCGCCACGGTGAGCCGCGCGGCGATCACCGCCACCGTCTCGCTGTCCTACCTGACCAGCGCGTTCGACTGGCGCGCGAGCTATGTCGCGACGCTCGCGCCCGACGGGCGCCGCCTTGATCTGCTCGCCTGGCTGACGCTCGCCAACGGTAACCGGGAGCGGTTCGCGGATGCCGAGCTGCTGGCGGTGGCGGGCCGCGTCAACCACGACGACGAGCGTCTGGACGAGCAGGTCGCGCCACTCCGCCTCGACTGCTACCCGCTGGGCACGACCACCTCGACGCTGCGGGCGCGCCAGTTCGAGCGGGCGCCGCCGGGGCTGATCCTCGACGCCGTGCCGCCACCGCCGCCCTCTGCGATGGCGATGGGCGCCGACAGCATCGTCGTCACCGCCGCACGCGTCGAGAACCTCGGCGATCTCAAGCTGTACCGCGTGCCGATGCGCGTGACGGTGGCCGCCAGCGCGCAGAAACAGGTGGTGCTGCTCGCGAAGGACGGCGTTCCGTTCGAGCGCGTCCATCGCCTGACGGTCCAGCCCGCCGAGGACATGGGCTCGCGCCCGACCGTCGTCGCGCTGCGGCTGCGCAATCTGACGACCGCCGGGCTGGGCGTGCCGCTGCCCGCCGGCGGCA
>CAXTWJ010000094.1:396-3073 GCA_964247925.1 uncultured Sphingomonas sp. | reverse complement strand
GGGGGGGGGGGGGGCGGGGGCGCGCGGGGGCCACGACGCTCTACGGGATGCGCGGCGGCGCACGCGTGCTGCTGGGCGTGGGCGCGCTCAAGGACAAGGCGGTGGGCGAGACGGCGCGGATCGCGGCGGGCGAGAGCGCGCAGGTGCAGGTCGAGCAGTCCAATCCCGAGGACGACGTTGGTCGGCTGGTCGCGACCAACGCCAACCCGTTCCCCGCCGCGATCGAGATCGCGATCGACACGCCGCCCGGCAACATCGTGCCCAACCCCGCCATCCACGAGGTGGAGGGCCGCCCGACCTGGGTCGCGACGGTGCCCGCCAACGGCACGGCGCGCGTCACCTATCGCGTGAAGCCCGACGCCGATTGAGCGGCGGGGGTTGATCGCGGCGCCCCGCTTCGCGCAAGGCGGGCGCCAGATGACCGAACTCGACGACCTTCGCCAGCACCTGCTCACCGCGATCGAGGCCGCGACCGGCCTCGACGCGCTGGAAACGTGCCGGGTCCATGCGCTCGGCAAGCAGGGGCAGGTGACGCTGCTGCTCAAGACGCTGGGCGGGATGAGCCCCGACGAGCGGCTGGTGAAGGGCCCGCCGATCCAGGCGCTGCGCGAGGCGGTGTTGCAGGCGGTGGCGACGCGGAAGGCCGCGTTGGAAGCGGCGGCGCTCGACGCGAGGCTGGCGGGCGAGCGGCTGGACATGACGCTCCCCGCCGACCCCGGCCCGACCGGCACGGTGCATCCCGTCAGCCAGGTGATGGACGAGCTGGCGGAGATCTTCGCCGACCTGGGCTTCGCGGTCGCGACGGGGCCGGAGATCGAGGACGACTGGCACAATTTCACCGCGCTCAACATTCCCGAGACGCACCCCGCGCGCGCGACGCATGACACGTTCTATGTCGAGCGGAGCGACGGCGGCGAGGGCCAACGCATGGTGCTGCGGACGCATACCAGCCCCGTGCAGATCAGGACCATGGTGGAGGCCGCGCGGCGCACGAGCGGCGCGGGCGAGCCGATCCGGATCATCGCGCCCGGCCGCACCTATCGCTCCGACTCCGACGCGACGCACACGCCGATGTTCCACCAGGTCGAGGGGCTGGTGATCGATCGTGGCATCACGCTCGGCCACCTGAAATGGACGCTGGAGACGTTCCTTAAGGCGTTCTTCGAGCGTGACGACATCGTGCTGCGTCTGCGCCCGAGCTATTTCCCGTTCACCGAGCCCTCGGCGGAGGTCGATGTGGGGTGGACGATGGCGAAGGGCCGGCGCGTGCTGGGCGGTAGCGAGGGCTGGATGGAGCTGCTCGGCTCGGGCATGGTACACCCGCGCGTGATCGCGAACTGCGGACTCGATCCGGACGAGTGGCAGGGCTTCGCCTTCGGGGTCGGCGTCGACCGGCTGGCGATGCTGAAATACGGGATGGACGATCTGCGCCCCTTCTTCGAGGGCGACCTGCGCTGGATGCGACATTACGGTTTTTCGGCGCTCGACGTGCCGACGCTGAGCGGCGGGGTGGGCGCATGAAGTTCACGCTCTCGTGGCTCCAGCGCCACCTCGACTCCGACGCGGACGCCGACACGATCGCCGCCACGCTGACCCGCATCGGGCTGGAGGTAGAGGGCGTCCACAACCCCGGCGCGGGCCTGGCGGCGTTCCGCGTCGCGCGCGTGCTGACCGCCGAGCGCCACCCCCAGGCAGACAAGCTGCAGGTGCTCTCCGTCGATGCCGGGGACGGCCCGACCCAGGTCGTGTGCGGCGCGCCCAACGCGCGCGCGGGCATGGTCGGCGTGTTCGGCGCGCCCGGCGCTCATGTGCCCGGCAGCGGCATCACGCTCAAGGTGGCGGCGATCCGCGGCGTCGAGTCGAACGGCATGATGTGCTCGACCCGCGAGCTGGAGCTGGGCGACGATCACGACGGTATCATCGAGCTGCCGGCGGATGCGCCGGTGGGCGCGAGTTATCCCGATTATGCCGGACTGACCGACACCGTGTTCGATGTCAGCATCACCCCCAACCGGCAGGACTGCATGGGCGTGCGCGGCATCGCGCGCGACCTGGCGGCGGCGGGGCTGGGGACGCTCAGGCCGCTCGACGTGCCGGCCGTGGCGGCCGAGGGGGCAGGGCCCGACGTCAGAACGGACGATCCGCAGGGCTGCCCCGCCTTTTACGGGCAGGCGGTCGCGGGCGTGCGCAACGGCGACGCGCCGGACTGGATGGCGCGGCTGCTGCGCGCGGTGGGGCAGAAGCCGATCTCGGCGCTGGTGGACATCACCAACTTCGTCACGATCGACCTCGGCCGCCCGCTGCACGTCTATGACCGCGCGCACCTGACCGGGCCGCTGGTCGCGCGCCACGCGTGGGCGGGCGAGCAGGTCGAGGCGCTGAACGGCCGCACCTACACGCTTGACGCGGGCATGACGGTGATCGCCGACGACGCGGCCGTGCACGACATCGGCGGCATCATGGGCGGCGCGGCGTCGGGCGTGTCCGCGGACACGACCGACGTGCTGATCGAGTGCGCCTGGTTCGACCCCGACGCGATCGCGCGCACGGGGCAGCGGCTGCAGCTGACCAGCGACGCGCGCCAGCGGTTCGAACGGGGGGTCGATCCGGCGTTCCTGGACGACGGGCTCGCGATCGCGACGGCGCTGGTGGTGGAGCATTGCGGCGGACGGCCGCG
>CAXTWJ010000094.1:0-386 GCA_964247925.1 uncultured Sphingomonas sp. | reverse complement strand
CCCCGGGCTGGCGGAATGCGAGCGCGTATGACCCCGCGCTCGCCGAGACCTTGGGTGGGCTGGCGGTCGAGCCCGACCGGCAGCGCGTCATCCTCGCCTCGCTCGGGTTCGAGGTCGCGGAAAACTGGCAGGTCACGCCACCGACCTGGCGTCGCGATGTCGATGGCCCCGCCGATCTGGTCGAGGAGGTGATCCGCATCACCGGCATCGACCATGTTCCGTCCGTGCCGCTGCCCCGCCCCGCCGGCGTCGCCAAGCCGACCGCGACCCCCGCGCAGAAGCTCGAGCGCCGCGTCCGGCGCACGGCCGCCGCGCGCGGGCTCGACGAGGCGGTGACCTGGAGCTTCGTGTCGGACGAGCAGGCGGCGATGTTCGGCGGTGGGGCG
>CAXTWJ010000093.1:0-8881 GCA_964247925.1 uncultured Sphingomonas sp. | reverse complement strand
GTCATGCCCCCGGCATGACCTGAACAGCGCGGGGCGCTGTTCACCCGGCACTCCCCCTGGCGGGGGAGGATCAGCTGCTCACCAAATGCGGACTCGATCCGCCGGCGCCAGGTACAGCTTCTGCCCGGGCTTCACCTTGTACGCCGCAGACCAGGGATCGCGGTTGCGCACGGTCAGCACCCGGTAATGACCCGGCGAGTGCGGATCGGACAGCAGCGCCGAGCGCGTCGCCTCCTCGCGCTGCTTGATCCGCCACACCTGCGCCCAGCCCATGTAGAAGCGCTGGTCGCCGGTCAGCCCGCCGATCACCGGCGCGGGCCTGCCGGCCAGCGAGCGGTGATAGGCGTCGATCGCCACCGTCAGCCCGGCCAGGTCGGCGATGTTCTCGCCCAGCGTCAGCCCGCCCTGGATGTGCTGGCCCGGGATCGGCTCATAGCCGTCATATTGCGCGACCAGCTTGTCGGTGAAGGTCTTGAACTGCGCGACGTCGCGCGGCGTCCACCAGTCGGCCAGCCTGCCGGTGGGATCGTATTTGCGGCCCTGGTCGTCGAAATGGTGGGACAGCTCGTGGCCGATCACCGCGCCGATGCCGCCGTAATTGACCGCCGGGTCGGCCTTCGCGTCGAAGAAGGGCGGCTGCAGGATCGCGGCCGGGAAGACGATCTCGTTCCAGGTCGGGTTGGCATAGGCGTTGATCGTCATGGGGGTCATGCCCCACTCGCTGCGGTCCATCGGCTGGCCCAGCTTGTGGAGGCCGCGGTCGAACTCGAAGGCGTTGGCGCGGGCGACGTTGCCGACCAGGTCGCCGCGCTGGATTTGCAGCGCGGAATAGTCCCGCCAATGGTCGGGATAGCCGATCTTGGGCGTGAAGGCGGCGAGCTTGGCGTGCGCCTTGACCTTCGTCTCAGGCGCCATCCACGCCAGCTTGTCGATGCGCGCGCCCATCGCGGCGATGATGTTCTTGACCAGCTGGTCCATCGCCGCCTTCGACTCCGGCGGGAAGTAGCGCTGGACATATTGCTGGCCGATCGCCTCGCCCATCGCGCCCGACACGGTGCCCACCGCGCGCTTCCAGCGGACCTGCTGCTGCGGCACACCCGACAGCACGGTGCCGTAGAAGGCGAAGTTGGCGTCATCGACTCGGCTGGGCAGGTAGGACGCATAGGACCGGATCACGCGCAGGCGCAGGAAGTCCTGCAGCACCGGCAGCGGCGCGCGTGCGAAGATCGCCGCCTCACCCGTCACCGCGCTCGGCTGCGAGACCAGGTAGAAGGGCCGGCCCTGCGTCCCCAGCTGCTGCAGATAGTCGGCCCAGGGGAAGCCCGGTGCCTTGGCGGTGAAGTCGGCGGCGGTCCACTGGTTGTAGGTCTTGTCCGCGTCGCGGCTCTCGATCCGCGTCCAGTGCGCGGTGGCGATGTCCTTCTCCAGCCCGAATAGCGCGGCGGCGCGCGCGGGACCGTTGGCCTCGCCGAGGAGACCCAGCATCTGCGCCATATACGCCTGATACGCCGTGCGGACGGTCGCGAGCTTGGGATCGTCCTTCAGATAATAATCGCGGTCGGGCAGGCCGATGCCGCCCTGATTGATCCCGACCACATAGCTGTTCGGGTCCTTGTCGTCCGCGCCGACGCCGACGCCGACCAGCCCGGGCACGCCCTGGCGCTGCAGATAGGCCATGGTCGCGACCAGCTCGCCCTTGGTCTTCGCGGCGGCGATGCGGTCGAGCCACGGCTTGACCGGCGTCAGCCCCTTCGCCTCGACGGCGGCCTGGTCCATGTAGCTGGTGTAGAAGTCGCCGACCTTGTCGCCGGGGCGCTGCGCGGCCTCCTCCAGGATCGTCCGCGTGCGCTCGCGCGACAGGTCGTCGAGCACGTTGAACATTCCGTAGGCGGCCTTGTCGGCCGGGATTTGCGCCGTCTCGTACCAGTTGCCGCTGGCATAGTCGAAAAAGTCGTCGCCCGGCTGCACGCTGAGGTCGCGGCCGGACAGATCGACACCGAACGTGCCATAGGTTGGCTTGCCCGCGACGGCTGGCGCGGCGCCCGACGGCCTGGCGGGCTTCGGCCCGGCGGTCTGCGCGACGGCGATCGTGGACGTGGCGGCGAGCAGCAGGGCGGCGAGAACCGGCTTGGTCATGCGGGATCCTTCGGACGGGAAAGAGTCGGACCCGACCGTCTTACCTGACCGGAAAATCCGGTCAAATCATGCTTTACGCGCTCTTCGGTTCCGCCATTTGCGCGCGATGCGGACGCGCCAGACCCAGCCCGTGGCGAAATAGCCCAACGCCGACAGCGAGGTCGCCAGCACCAGCAGCCCGACCATGATCGCCGGTCCGCCCGCCACGATCCAGTGCAGCATTCCGGCATGGCTGCCGACATTGGTCGCCAGCGGCCGGCCCGGCACGGCGGCATCGACGCGCAGTACCCAGCCGCCGATGCGATAGGCGGCGAACAGGATCGGCCCAATCGTCAGCGGATTGTTGAGCAGCGTGGTGGAGACCGCGACCGGCACGTTGGCGCGCACCGGCAGGGCCAGCGCGGCCGCGAGCGGCACGTGCGCGAAGGGGAACAGGATGCCCGCCAGCGTCCCCAGCGCGACCCCTCGCGGCACCGAGCGCCGGTTAAACCGCCACAGCGACGGCACCAGGATGCGATGCGCGATCGGGCGCAGCCAGCGGCTGCGCTCGATCCCCTCGCGCGTGGGGACATGGCCCTTGAGCCAGCCCAGCACGCCGCCCGGCGGGGGAAGCGCCGGGTCAGCCGCGCTCACGCAGCAGCCTCCCCGCTTCCTTCTTCCACTCGCGTTCCTTGATGTGCTCGCGCTTGTCGTGCGCCTTTCGCCCCTTGGCCAAGGCCAGCTCCACCTTCGCGCGACCACGCGCGTTGAAATATACGGTCAGCGGCACCAGCGTCATGCCGTCGCGCGCGACCGCCCCGTGCAGCCTGTTTACCTCGCGCTCGTGAAGAAGGAGTTTGCGCGGCCGCTTCGCCTCGTGATTGTACCGGTTGCCGTGGGAGAACTCCGGGATGTTGGCGTTGATCAGCCACACCGCGCCGTCCTGGATATCGGCATAGGATTCGGCAATCGATCCTTCGCCAAAGCGCAGGCTCTTCACCTCCGTCCCAGTGAGCACCAACCCCGCCTCATAAGTGGTCTCCACCGCGTAATCGAAGCGCGCGCGCCGGTTCTCGGCAACGATTTTCGTCTTGTCGAAGGTAGCGGGTTTGGGACGGGCCATGACCGGGCGATGTAGGGAGGGCCGGAGGCGTTGGGAAGCGCGCGGCGCGGATCAGAACCTGATCTTCAACCGAACCATCGCGCGGTTGATCGGCCCGCCCTGCGCGTCCTGCCCCTGCTCGGCCTCGACACCCAGGCGAGTGCCGTGGCCCAGGCCGATCTCCGCCTTGGGTATGGCTGGCTTGTCCGCCCCAGCGGGTAGCGGGCGCAGCCGGTAGCGATCGTCCGCGCGGCCGCACACCACGACCTCGTCGCCGCTCGCCACCGGGCACGGCGCATCGGAGCGGGGGCGTGGCGGCGCGGGCAGGTTCGGCCCCGCGACGGCTTGGGCCAGAAACAAGGTCAGCATCTCGCATCTTCCTCGCCCCTGATGCCGGTCAAATATGGCAGCACTCGGACGAGGCGAGTTTAGCTACAGGCCGGCGTAGATGATGTTGCCTGTCGTCCAGGCCACCCCATCCTGCTCGTCGATGGCCCACCAGACCGTCGCCCATCCCTCATAGGTCAACCCGCCCCCGCGATGCTGGCGGAAGGTGGCCAGCCTTACGGAGGGCAACTGCGGACAGGGCTTCGGATTGATCTGGAACCCCTGCCCGATCAGCAGCCGCGTAAGTGCCGCGCCACTCGAGCCGGGCGGGGCAGCGACAGCTAGCCGCTGCGTGATCTCCGCTGATCGCGGTTGATCGCGCAGAGCGGCTAATCCGTCCGCACAATTGGCGCGGTGCCCGCCAGCGCCCCGCGCGCCGGCGAGCAGCGGTGGAAGGGGCGGCGTCGGTGGCGCGATTTGCCGCTGCAGCTCAAGCCGAAGATAGCTGCCACCTGCGATGATCAGCAGAGCCCCGCCGACCAGGAACGGCCAGAGCCTCACACCAGCCCCGCGTGCGCCAGCGCCGTGTCCACCGCCGCCCGCGACGCCTCGCCCGCCGACGTCATCGGCAGGCGGAGCGCGGGCGGGAAGCTGGGCCGGACGCGGGTAAGCGCATATTTGATCGGGCCGGGCGACGCGTCGGTGAACATCGCGACGTGCAGCGGGTAGAGCCGGTCGTGCAGCTCGCGCGCGTGCGCATAGTCGCCGGCAATGCTCGCGGCCTGGAACGCCGCGCACAGCCGCGGCGCGACGTTGGCGGTGACCGAGATGCACCCCGTCCCGCCCAGCGCGTTGAACGGCAGCGCCAGGTCGTCATTGCCCGACAGCTGGCACCAGTGGGCGCCCAGCGCCGCGCGGTGCTCGGACACACGCTTCAGGTCTCCCGTCGCGTCCTTGATCCCGACAAACACTCCCCGCGCGGCCGATACGATCCGCGCCACGGTCGCCGGCAGGATGTCGGTTACGGTGCGGCCCGGGACATTGTAGAGCACGATCGGCAGCGGCGCATTCGCCGCCAGCGCCCCAAAATGTCGCGCGATGCCTTCCTGGCTCGGGCGGTTGTAATAGGGCGGGACCATCAGCGCCGCGTCCGCGCCCGCCGCCTTGGCCGCGCGCAGGTTCTCGCCCGCCACCCGCGTGTCGTTCGATCCGGCGCCGGCGATGACCGGCACGCGCCCCCGCGCCTGCTCGACCGCGAGGCGGACCACCGCGAAATGCTCGTCCTTGGGCAGCGTCGCCGCTTCGCCCGTGGTCCCGCACGCGACCAGCGCCGCTGATCCTTCCGCGATCTGCCACTCGACCAGGTCGCGGAAGGCCCGCTCGTCCACGGCTCCGTCCGCGTCGAAGGGGGTGACCAGCGCGGGGATGGAGCCGGAGAACATGGCCGAACTGCTCTTTCTGGGCGGCGCGAAGGCCGATTTTGTTCAGGACAGATACGGGTGGCGCGCCTATCCTGTCCACATGATTGGTTCCGCGTGGAAGATCGCCGTCTTGTCCCCTGTGCTGATGGGCGTCGGTGGCGCGCAGCAGGAGGGCGGCGGCTATGGCGCCCCGCCCGCGCCGGTGCAGGACTCCGCGCCCGCCGACGCGCAGATCGCGGCGACGCTGGCCGAGTGGCGCTCGATCAGCGACACCAGCCAGCTGCCGTTCGACAGCTATGCCGGCTTTCTGCTCACGCATCGCGGCTGGCCCAACGAAACGGCGATCCGCCGCGCGGCAGAAGCGCGCGCGGGCACCGCGGCCCCGACGAGCGTCGTGCGCTATTTCCGTGCGCTGCCGCCGGTGTCGGCCGGCGGGCGCGTCGCCTATGCCCGGTCGCTGATGGCGAGCGGGTTGCCGGTCGAGGCGGCGGACGCGGCGCGCGCGGCATGGCACGGCGGCGCGCTGGCGCCCGGCGATGAGGGCTGGGTTCTGGCGACCTTTGGCGCCCAGCTCACCCCCGCCGACCATGACGCGCGCATGGACGCGCTACTCTGGGCCAGTCAGACGGGCGCGGCGGCGCGGCAGATTGCCTATGTGTCGCCGGCCCGGCGCGACCTGTTCGCCGCGCGCCTGGCGTTTCGCACCAATGCGCCGGAGGCAGCGCAGCTCGCCACGACGGCGGCCACGACGGCGGACGCCGACCCCGGCTATGTCGCCGACCGCGCGACCTGGCTGCGCAACGCGGGTGCGGGCCCGACCGCACGGACGTACCTGGCGGCGCGCCCGCGCCTGCAAAGCTATCCCGCCGTCCCAGAGAAGTGGTTCGAGGTGCTGCTCACCGCCGCGCGCGGGGCGGCGGCGGACGGGCAATGGCAGGTCGCCTATGACATCGCGCGGCGGATTGACGACGCCTACCCGCCCGGCACCGACGTCGCCGCGCGCGGCTATGGCGAGCGTGACGACTATACCAGTCTGGCCTGGCTCGCCGGGCAGGCGGCGCTGAAGCACCTCGGGCGCCCGGCGGACGCCATGACGATGTTCGATGCCTATGGCCATGGCTCGCCGACACCGTCCACTCGATCGAAGGGCCTGTACTGGGCGGCGCGCTCGGCCGACGCGGCGGCGCTGAGCGCGGACGCAGCGCGGCTGTGGAACGCCGCCGCCGGCTATCGGGACCAGTATTACGGTCAGCTCGCGCTGGAGCATCTCGGCCGGCCGCTCACGGCGCCGCCGCCGCTGGATCCGACGCGCGTTGATCCGATGACCAGAATCGCTTTCCGCACGCGCGAAATGGTGCGTGCGGCGCAGCTGCTCGGCAATATCGGGCAGTATGAGGAGCAGACCGCCTTCATTCGCCAGATCGCGCTGGACGCGAAGAGCGACACCGACCACCTGCTCGCCGCCGATCTGGCGCGCGAGTTGCAGCGGCCCGACCTGGCCGTCATGGTCGGGCGCAGCGCGCTGCTAAACGGCCTCAGCGATTATTCCGCCGCGGGCTTCCCGACCGTGGCGGTGCCAGTCGGCTATGAGAGCGACTGGACGATCATCCACGCCATCGCGCGGCAGGAGAGCCAGTTCAACCGCGCCGTCGTCAGCCACGCCGGCGCGCGCGGCCTGATGCAGCTGATGCCCGGCACCGCACGCGAGCAGGCGGGCAAGATAGGATTGTCGTACCAGCCCGCCACGCTGACGACCGACCCCAACCTGTCGATGATGCTGGGGTCCAGCTTCTTCCGCCGCATCTTCGGCCTGTACGGCAGCTATCCGCTCGCGATCGCCGCCTACAATGCCGGGCCGGGCAATGTGAACCGCTGGCTGGCGGCGAACGGCGATCCGCGCGCGGGCGGGATCGACATGGTCGATTGGGTGGAGGCGATCCCGATCCAGGAAACGCGCAACTACGTCCAGCGCGTGCTGGAGAACGCCGTCGTCTATGACCTGATCCGCTCGGATCGCGCGAGGAGCCGCGGGCCGGCGAACCTCAGCTGGTATCTGGGGCGCCGGCCGGGCTGAGCGGCGCTACCAGTTCGCGGCCGGGCGCGGCGGGCAGACGGGGCCGACGTCACGTGGACGGGCCTGGCGAAAGTCGGTGATCCAGCACTGATCCAGCACCGAGCAGTAACAGGCGCGCACGCCCAACGCGAAGCGGCCATGACTCCAGCCGAGCATAGGTTTCCGGGTCGCTGCCCTCCCGCGCCGCGGTGAAGAGCGTGATCGACTGCCCGGCCGGGAGGGTCTGCCCCGAGGCGATGTTGGTGATCGGCAGCCCCAGGTGGCGGCTCCGTTCCGTGCGGCAGCACGCATCGAGCAGCTCGCCCACATTCGCAATCGGTCGGCCGGCATGGGACATCGTCAGCCAGTCGATCACCGCCGGCCCGGTGCCGCCATTGGTGACATCGAAATGCACGGCCATCTTGCCCGTCCGCGTATCCAGGTTGCCGGTGCCGAAGCGCAGGATCGGCAGCGTCGTCGCCTTTACCTGGACGCGTTCTGCTGCACCAGCCGCTACATCGTGCGGCCGTGCTTGCCCGAGACGATCAGCGACACGACGGAGATCAGGATGGCGGAGCTGGCGAGGATGACGTCCAGCCACTTGATCCCGGTGCCGTGGTGATGATGGCCGTGCAGCTCGTCCTCGACCACCGGCACGTCCTCCTTGACCATGCGCACGGTGCTAACCCGCGCGGCAGGAGCGACCAAGCGCAAAGATTGGCGACGACGGGCGCGCCAGCTAAGCGGCGGCGGTGGACCGCCCCAACTACATCTCCCCCGCCGGCTATGCGGCGCTCAAGGCCGAATACGATCAGCTCTTCGCCACCGAGCGCCCGGCGCTGGTGGAGACGATCAGCTGGGCGGCGGGCAATGGCGACCGGTCGGAAAATGGCGACTACATTTACGGCCGCAAGCGGCTGCGGGAGATCGATCGGCGGCTGGGCTTCCTGTCGCGGCGGATGAAGGCGGCGAAGGTGGTCGATCCCGCGCGCCAGAAAGATCGCGCCCATGCCTGGTTCGGCGCGACGGTGACGATCGCGGACGAGGACGACGCCACGCGCACGGTGACGCTGGTCGGGGATGACGAGGCAGACGCGGGCGCCGGGCTGATCGGCTGGAACGCCCCGATCGCCCGCGCGCTGCGCGGCGCCGCGATCGGCGACCTGCGACGCGTCGTGCTGCCTGCGGGCGAGCGCGAGTATGAGGTGATCGGCATCACCTATTCAACCGCCTAGCGTCCGCGAGGCGCGCTTCGCACGCCGGCTCGGCCGCGCGACATCGCAGGAGCGGAACGCCGTCGCGCCCTCGCCCGTTCTTCGCTTCGAAGGAGAACCATCATGGCCGAGAACCCCCGCACCGACAGCGCGCGCGACCACGACGACACCGACCTGATCGAGGGCATGATGCCTGACGCCGACGCGGTGGCGCTGTCCAGCGGCGGCCGGCTGCAGACCGATGTCGGCTCACAGAACGACCTCACCCGCGCGATCGACGACCCCGATGCGATGACCCGGCCCGAGAAGCAGGACGATATCGCCAACGACCAGGCGTATCGCAGCGACCGGCGTTGACGCCGGCGTCGCCGATCAACAGGGTGGGCGCATGGACAACACCCGCAACGTCGCCCTCCTGATCGACGCCGACAACGCCCAGGCTTCCACCATCGACCCGGTGCTGACCGTGCTGGCCGAGCTCGGCACGGTCAACGTGCGCCGCGCCTATGGCAACTGGTCCAAGCCCGGGCTGAGCAGCTGGCGCGAGAAGCTGGTCCAATACGGGATCGAGCCGCAGCAGCAGTTCGACCTGACCAAGGGCAAGAACGCGACGGACATGAAGATGACGATCGACGCCATGGACCTGATG
>CAXTWJ010000092.1:0-8975 GCA_964247925.1 uncultured Sphingomonas sp. | reverse complement strand
GCGGTGACGTGGAGGGCGCGGCGCAGCTGCTCGACCGCGCCGGGCTGGCAGCGGGCGAACACGCCGCCGCGCTCGACGCGCAGCTGCACGCGCTGACCGAGCGCGGGCGCGAGGCGGACCAGGTGGCGGGCGGCGCGGCGCAGAAGCTCGCGGCGCATCTGTCGCGGATGGAGGGCACCAGCGAGGCGGCGGCGCAGCGGCTGGAACTGGTCACGACCGAGATGAGCGGCGCCGTCGATGCCCTGCTCGATCGCACGGCGACGGCGATCGACCAATCGCGGCAGGGACTGGCGGCGCAGGGCGATGCCATGCTGGCGATGGTGGGCGCGCACCAGGCCGCGCTGGCGAGCGCCGCGCGCGACTCGGCGGAGGCGCTGGCGGATCGGATCGGGACGGTGGAGGCCGCCATTGATCGGCTTGCCGGTCGGCTGGATGATCAGAGGGCCGCCGGTGAGGCCGTCGTTGGCGAGCTAGAGGGCGGACTTGCGCGCGTCGAGGATCGGCTGGCGAACCTCCACCATCAGGGTGTCGAGCGCTCACAGCTGCTGGCCGCCTCTATCAGCGCGCTCGGCGGCTCGGCGGACGCGATGACGGAAGCGTTGCGCGCCGGCGAGGACATGGCGACGCGTACGATCGGCACCACCGAATCGCTGTTGATCGCGCTGGACGCGGCGGCCCGCGAGATCGACGAGACGCTGCCCGACGCGCTCGCCCGCCTCGATGCCAGGGTGGGCGAGAGCAAGGCGGTGGTGGTCGCCGCCAAGCCCGAGCTGCTGGCGCTCGTCACCGCGGCCGAGAGCACGCATGACGCCATCGAGGCGATCGCCGGCGTCATCACCGAGCAGCGTCGCATCGTCGATCAACTGTCGTCCACGCTGTTGCAGACGCTGACGGAGGGGAAGGGCAAGGCCGACGCGCTTGGCGCCATGGTCGATGACACGATCGGCCGCACGCACCGCTTCGCCGAGGACGCCGCGCCCCGGCTGGTGGAGGCGTTGCTGCGGGTGCGCGACACCGCCCAGGTTGCGGCCGAGAAGGCGCGCGAGACGCTGGCCACCGTTATTCCCGAGGCGGCGGGGCGGCTGGAGGAAGCCAGCGCGGCGGCGCTGCGCCGCGCGACGGGCGATACGGTAGAGCGCCAGATCGCCGCCATCGCCGACGCGACCGGCGCCGCGGTCGATGCATCCACGCGCGCGACCGCGCGGCTGGCGGAGCAGGTGCAGGCGATCGCCGACCAGACCGCGATCGTGGAGACTCGGATCGAGGACGCGCGCCACGAGCGCGAAGAGGCCGATCGCGACACCTTCGCCCGGCGCGTGTCACTGCTGATCGAGGCGCTCAACTCCGCCTCCATTGACATAACGCGCACGCTGAGCCCCGAGGTGTCCGACAGCGCCTGGGCGGCGTATCTGAAGGGCGACCGCGGCGTCTTCACGCGGCGCGCCGTCCGGCTGCTCGACACGGGCGAGGCTCGGGAGATCGCGCGATTGTATGACGACGACGCGGGCTTCCGCGACAGGGTGAACCGCTACATCCACGACTTCGAGTCGATGCTGCGCGCTATTCTGGCGCAGCGCGACGGCTCGCCGCTGGGCGTGACGCTGCTGTCGAGCGACATGGGCAAGCTGTACGTCGCGCTCGCCCAGGCCATTGAACGATTGCGCTAGCGGACCTCGGGCGCTTGCTGCAGATTGAAGAAGGTCAGGCTCTGCTGCGTGATCCAGCCATAAGAATAATTGAGCTGAAACAAGATGAACAGCACGGTGGCGACGATCGTGACCCGCCACGCGATCCGCCGAGCGCTGAACTCGTGCGGCGCGCTTTCGGCGGTGCCGGGAACGTGCTCGGCCCCGGCCTCTTGCCCTGTGCGGACGCCGAATGGCAGGACCAGAAAGACCGACATCGCCCAGAACAGGACGTAGATCGCCAGCATCGAGGTCCAGCGCATCGGCTCAGGCCTCGATCACCAGCACGTCGATGATCGGCTTCTTGCCCGTCCAGCGCGTCGCCGCGCGGCGAACCGCCAGCCGAACATCCTCGCGCACGCGGTCCAGCCCGCGCTTGCCACCGCGCGCCGCCTCGCCCGCGGCCTCCCGCGCCTCGGCGAGGAAGTCGGCGCGGTCCTCCTCGACCGGCAAGCCTTGAACGCGCACCTCCGGCCGGCCGATCAGTCGCCCGTCGCGGAGCGCGATCGCGACCGAGATCTGGCCGTTGACCGCGATCTTGCGCCGCTCGTTCATGGTTGCGCCGTCCGCGGGCAGGATTACGTCGCCGTCCAGCACCAGCCGACCAACCGTCGCGGTGCCGATCTTCTTTGCCGGGCCGGGCAGCAGCCGCACGATGTCCCCGTCGGTCTGGACCAGCGAGTCGGGGATGCCCTGTTCCAGGCCGAACCGCGCCTGCTCCTGCAAATGCCGCATTTCGCCATGCACCGGCACGAGCAGCCTGGGCCTGATCCAGCCGTACATCTGCGCCAGCTCGGGCCGACCGGGGTGGCCGGAGACGTGGACGTGCGCCTGGCGCTCGGTCACCATGGCCACGCCCTTGCCGGCCAGTATGTTCTGAATGCGCCCGATCGCGACCTCGTTGCCGGGGATTTGCTTGGACGAGAAGATCACCGTGTCGCCCTCCGACAGGCTGATCGGATGCGTACCCTCCGCGACGCGGGCCAGCGCCGCGCGCGGCTCGCCCTGTCCGCCGGTAGCGACGATCAGCACGCGGTCGCGCGGCAGCTTCATCGCCGTCTCGGGATCGATCGTCTCGGGAAAATCCTGCAGATACCCGGTCGCGCGCGCGACCTTGAGGATGCGGTCCAGGGAGCGGCCGGTTACGCAGATTTTGCGGCCGGTCTCGCGGGCGACCTGTCCCAAGGTGTGCAACCGTGATGCATTGGACGCGAAAGTTGTCACGAGCACGCGTCCCCTGGCCGCCGCGATCGTCTCCGCGAGGCCCCGGCGCACGTCGCTTTCCGACCCGGAGGCCTCGGCGTTGAAGACGTTGGTCGAGTCGCAGACCAGCACGTCCACGCCCTCGGCGCCGATAGCGGCCAGCGTCTCGGGCGAGGAGGGGCGACCGAGCACGGGATGCGTGTCCAGCTTCCAGTCGCCGGTGTGGAACACGCGGCCTTCCGGCGTGTCGATCACCAGCGCGTTGGGCTCGGGGATCGAGTGCGCCAGCTCGACGAAGCGGAAGCCGAATGGCCCGAGCTGGAACCGCTCGTCCGGCCGGATCACCTTGAGCGACACGCGCGACGCGATGCCCTCCTCCTCCAGCTTGCCGCGGATCAGCCCGGCGGTGAAGGGCGTGGCGTAGATCGGCACGCCCAGATCCTCCGCCAGATAGGGCAACGCGCCGATATGATCCTCATGTCCGTGCGTGATGACGATGCCGACCAGGTCGTCGGCACGCTCCTCGATGAACTGGAGGTCGGGCAGGATCAGGTCGATGCCGGGATAGCCGCCGTCGGCGAAGGTCACGCCGCAATCCACCATCACCCACTTGCCGTGGGTGCCGTACAGATTGACGTTCATGCCGATCTCGCCCGAGCCGCCGAGCGCGCAGAAGAGTAGTTCGTTCTTGGGAGTCACTCAAAATCCTAGTCATGAAAGCGCGCCTCGCGCGCGGGAGCCGGCCGATGCCGGGAAGAATGTCGCGCGGACGCTAACGCAAGCCGCTGCCGCTCGCGCCCATATGGGCACGATCCCACAGCATCGCCAGCCCCTGGATGGTCAGGTCGGGCTCGATCACGTCGAACACGGCCGTGTGATCCTGCAGCAGCACGGCGAGGCCGCCGGTGGCGATCACCCTGGTCGGCCGCCCGACCTCCTGCTTCAGCCGCGCGACCAGCCCCTCGACCAGCGCGATGTACCCCCAGAAGATGCCGATCTGCATCTGATCGACCGTGTTCGTGCCGATCACCCCGGCCGTCGCGGGCGCCTCGATCGCGACGCGCGGCAGCCTGGCGGCGGCCGTGACCAGCGCGTCGAGCGATAGGTTCAGCCCCGGCGCGATGATCCCGCCCTTGTAAGCGCCACGATAGTCGCTGACGTCGAAGGTCGTGGCGGTGCCGAAGTCGATCACGATCAGGTCGCCGGGATGAAGCGCGTGCGCCGCGACCGTGTTGACCGCCCGGTCGGCGCCGAGCGACTGCGGCTCCTCGACATCGAGCGCGATGCTCCACTCGACGGGCGCGCGCCCGGCCACCAGCGCCTCCGTGCCGAAATACTTGCGCGCCAGCACCTCCAGATTGTGCAGCGCGCGCGGCACCACGGTGGCAACGATGACGCCGGTGATCGCGTCGCGCGACAGGCCTTCGAGCTGGAGCAGCTGGCTGAGCCACACGGCATATTCGTCAGCGGTGCGGCGCGGGTCGGTCGCGATCCGCCAGCGCGCGACGATCCTGGGGCCGTCCAGGACGGCGAACACGACATTGGTGTTACCGGCGTCGATGGCGAGCAGCATGGAGCGATCAGACCAGGAAGACATCGCCGGCGTGAATGACACGCCGCTCGCCCGCCGCCAAGCGCAGGATGAGCGCGCCGTCCAGGTCGAGGCCGTCATACAGTCCATCGACGCCGGCGCCGTCGGGCAGGCGGACGTTGAGCGCCGTGCCGGGCGGGTGGGCGAGCGCGCGCCAGCGCTGACCGAGCGGCGCGAACCCTTCGCTCCGCCAGCGGGTGAGCCAACGCGCGAAGCCGTCAGCGAGCATTTCCGCGAAGGGCTCGGGACCGATCGCGACGCCGTGCGCGGCGAGGCTGGTCGTCGCGCGGTCGGGCAGATCGGGATGATGGGCCAAGTTGGCGCCGACCCCGACCACGATCGCGTCCTCCGCGCGTTCGAGCAGGATGCCGCTCAGCTTGGCACCGTCGATCAACAGGTCATTGGGCCATTTCAGCATCGCGCGGCCGGGCAGCAGCAGGCCGACCATCTCCGCCAGCGCCACCGCCGCGACGAAGCCCAGCGTCGGCGCGGGGGGATCGCCGGGCCGGAGCCGGACCAGCGTCGAGGCGTACAGATTGCCGGGCGGCGAGGTCCATGCCCTGCCCTGCCGCCCCCTGCCCGCCGTCTGGCGCTCAGCGCGCAGCCACAGACCCTCGGGCGTCCCGGTCCGGGCCAGGGCGAGCAGGTCGGCGTTGGTCGAGCCGGTCTCCGCGACCGTGCGGATCGTCAGAACACTGCGCGCCTAGAACAGGGCATGGGCCGCCGTCGCGGTCCACACGCCCAGCGGGGCCAGCAGCACCCAGCCGACCGGCGACACGAAAGTCGCCGCCGCCGCGATCAGCCCGCCCTCGACGACGCTGCCGCCGCGCCCGAACGCCGGCGCGGGATCGTCGAAATACATCACCTTGACCACGCGCAGATAGTAATAGGCGCCGATCACCGAGGCGACGAAGCCCGCCACCGCGAGCGGATACACGCCCGCATCGACCGCGGCCGAGAAGACCGCCAGCTTGGCGTTGAAGCCCAGCAGCGGCGGGATTCCGGCCAGCGAGAACATGAAGAGCGCCATTGCCGCGGCCAGCGCGGGACGCGTGCGCGACAGGCCGGACAGGCTGCTGATCGCCTCCACCGGCGCGCCCGCCTCGTCGCGCATCTGCAACACGACGATGAACGCGCCCAGCGTCATCGCGAGATAGACCGCCATGTAGAAGAGCACCGCCGCCACCCCGGCCTGCGTTCCCGCCGCCAGGCCGACCAGCACGAAGCCGATATTGTTGATCGACGAATAGGCCAGCAGCCGCTTAATGTTGGTCTGGCCGATCGCGGCGACCGCGCCGAGGATGATGGAGGCCAGGCTGGCGAAGATCACGATCTGGCGCCACTCGCCCACCGCCGGGCCCATCGCCTCGATCGCGACGCGCACCGCCAGCCCGACCGCGGCGACCTTGGGCGCGGACGCGAAGAAGGCGGTCACCGGAGTCGGCGCGCCCTCGTACACGTCCGGCGTCCACTGATGGAACGGCACCACCGCCATCTTGAACGCGATGCCCGCGAACACGAACACCAGCCCGAACATCAGCCCGAAATCGTGCGTCCCCGGCGTGATCGCCGCATAGGCCTGCGCGATTCCCGGGAACAAGGTGGTGCCGCTGAAGCCATAGACCAGGCTGATGCCGTAGAGCAGGATGCCGCTCGCCAAGGCGCCCAGCACGAAATACTTCAGCCCCGCCTCCGCCGATCGCGTGTCGCGGCGCATGAAGCTGGCCAGCACATAGGCCGCCAAGCTCTGCAGCTCGAGGCCGACGTACAACGTCAACAGGTCGCCCGCCGACACCATGATGCCCATCCCCGCGGCCGAGAGCAGCAGCAGGACGGGATATTCGGGCCGCAGGTCGTCGCCCGCGGTCCGCTGGAAGAAGCCGGGCGCGACGACGATGGCGATGGCGGTCGCGGCATAGATCAGCGCCTTGGTGAAGCCGGCGAACGCGTCCGCGCGGTACAGGCCGCCGAACGCCTCGCCCCCCGTCGTCGCCGGGCCGAACAGCGCGATGATCGCGCCCACCAGCACCGCGACCGCCGCCCAGGACACCGCGCGCGTCGAGGCCGCGCCACCCCAGGCGGCGACCAGCATCAGCACGATCGCGCCCGCCGAGAGCACCTCCTCCGGGAGCGTCATCAGGTAGTTCATCGCTGCCCCAGTTCCGCCTGCGCGATCATCGCGCGGCCATGGCCGGCGGTCGGCCGCGAATCCCCCGCCGGCCGGGCGCGGTCGATGCGGGCGAGCAGCCGGCCCACGTCGCCGCGCATCGGCGCCATGAAGCTCTCCGGATAGATGCCCATCCACAGCACCACCGCCGCGATCGGCGCGAGCAGCCACAGCTCGCGGCCCGACAGGTCGGACATCCCGCGAACCTCCTCCGACTTGATCTCCCCGAACGCGACGCGCCGGTAGAGATAAAGCATATAGGCGGCACCCAGGATGATGCCCGTGGTGCACAGCAGCGCGGTCCAGGTCGAGATCTGGTATGTCCCCATCAGGCTTAGGAACTCGGCGACGAAGCCGCTGGTGCCGGGCAGGCCGATTGAGGCCATGGTGAACAGGAGAAAGAACAGGGCGTAGCGCGGCATATTGATGCCGAGCCCGCCGTAGCGCGCGATCTCGCGGGTGTGCAGGCGATCATAGATCACGCCCACGCACAGGAACAGCGCGCCCGAGACGAGGCCGTGGGAGAGCATCATCACCATCGCCCCCTCGATGCCCTGGCGGTTGAAGGCGTAAAGCCCGATCGTCACGATCGCCATGTGCGCGACCGAGCTGTAGGCGATCAGCTTCTTCATGTCGGCCTGCACCAGCGCGACGAGGCTGGTATAGACCACCGCCACCGCCGACAGCGCGAAGATCAGCCAGGCGAGCTGGGCCGACGCCTCCGGGAACATCGGCAGGCTGAATCGCAGGAAGCCGTAACCGCCGAGCTTGAGCAGCACGCCCGCCAGGATCACCGACCCGGCGGTCGGCGCCTGGACGTGCGCGTCGGGCAGCCAGGTGTGGACGGGCCACATCGGCATCTTGACCGCGAAAGAGGCGAAGAAGGCGAGCCACAGCCAGATCTGCACGCCCGACGGAAAGTCATGCGCCATCAGCGCGGGGATGCTGGACGTGCCCGCCGCGTGCGCCATGTACAGCATCGCGATCAGCATCACGACGGAGCCGAGCAGCGTGTACAGGAAGAACTTGTAAGAGGCATAGATGCGGTTCGCGCCACCCCAGATGCCGATGATCAGATACATCGGGATCAGGCCGGCCTCGAAGAAGATGTAGAACAGGAACAGGTCCTGCGCCGCGAAGGTGCCGATCATCAGCACCTCCGTCAGCAGGAACGCCGCCATGTACTCGGGCACCCGCTCCGTCACCGCGCGCCAGCTGGCGCCGATGCAGATCGGCATCAGGAAAACGGAGAGCTCGATCAGCAGCAGCGCGAAGCCGTCGATGCCGAGCGACCAGCTGAACTGGGCCGAGACGGCGTGGCTCTCCACGAACTGCCACTGCGGCCCGCCGATGCGGAACCCCGCCCACAGCAGGATGCCGAGCGCGAAGTCGATCCCCGTCGCGGCGAGCGCGACCCAGCGCGCCTGCTGCGCCGACAGGAACAGGCACGCGATCGCGGCGATGCCGGGCACCGCCAGCATCAGCGACAGGAGCGGCAGGCCGGTCATCGCGTGATCGCCCAGGTCACGGCGCCGGTCAGCCCGATGAGCATCAGGAAGGCATAGGAATAGACATAGCCCGACTGGAGCCGCCCCGCCCCGCGGCTGCCGAGCGACACCGCCCAGGCCATGCCGTTGGGGCCGAAGCGATCGATCGTGCGCTCGTCACCCCGGTGCCAGAGCAGCCGCCCGATCGCGAAAGCGGGCCGCACGAAGAGCAGGTGGTAGAGCTCGTCGAAATACCATTTGTGGAGCAGGAACCGGTACACGACGCGGAACTGGTCCGAGACCGCCTTGGGCGTCTCCGGCGCGCGGATATAGGCGTACCAGGCGGCGAACAGACCCAGCGCCCAGGCCAACGTCGCCGACAGCGCGATGCCGGTGGGGACGTGTTCCAGCCCCTCCATCAGCGCGGTCCGGAACGCGATGGTGCCGTGCCAGTAGCGTTCGCTCGCCTCGGGCGAGATGAAGTAGCCGTGGAACAGCAAGCCCGCGAACACCGCGCCGAGCGACAGCACGCCAAGCGGGACCAGCATCGTCCACGGGCTCTCATGCGGGTGGTAGCCGCCGGTGCCCGCAGGCAGGTCCTGCTGGGCGGCGCCATGCTCGTCCGGCTCGTCGCCAGAGTCCTCCGCCTTGGGCGGCTTTCCGTGCGCCTCATCGTCATGCGCGTGGAGCGCGTGCTGGACATGCTCGGACGCGGCCCAGCGCGGGGTGCCCCAGAAGGTGAGGAACATGAGGCGCCACGAGTAGAAGGAGGTGATCAGCGCAACCAGCACGCCCACGAACCACACGCCCGGCTGACCCGCCGCCCAGCCCGCCTCGATGAT
>CAXTWJ010000091.1:0-8979 GCA_964247925.1 uncultured Sphingomonas sp. | reverse complement strand
CGGTAGCAGGCCTGGGCGCGCGCGACCGTCGCCTCCAGATCGTCGTCGGTGATCTCGTCGAACGTCCGCTCGAGGGCGCCGGTCGCCGGGTTGATGCTTCGATAGGCCATCATCGCTCTCCGCTACGGTCATGCTTCGTCAGGAATGTCGCCAGCCCGGCCGCGACGGTCTCCGCGTCGAGGTCCGGCTCGAACGAGCCGCCCTTGACCGCGAGCACCTCCGCGTCGGGCTGCATCGACCTGGCGCGCTCCAGGAAGGGGTGCAGCACGTCGTCCGGCGCGGCCGCGATCATCAACGGGCAGCGCAGTTGCCGGTACAAACCCGCGAAATCCTGCGCCCACATCGCGGCATAGGCCTGCACCCGGCTGCGCCAGGCCCTGAGCTGCAGCGCCGTCTCGCGGTTCGCCAGCGCCGGATCGGCGGTCGCGCCCAGCGTGCGCAGGTAATCCCAATGGTCGATCAGATAGCCGCCGGTCGCGGTCGGCTCGATGGCGGTGCCGAAGCTCTTGGCCGCCTCCTGCCGCTCATCGGGCGTCAGCGGCGCGGGGCCGAACAAGGTCAGGCTGATGGGGAGCGCGGGGCGCGAGACGGCGAGTTGCACGGCGATGGCCGAGCCGGTGTGGTGGCCGACCAGATGACAGCGGTCCACCTCCAGCGCATCGAGCGCTTCGCCGATCCAGCCAACAAAGTCGTCCATCGAAGGCTTGCCGTCCGGATCGGGATCGAAGGAGCCGCCGAAGCCGGGCGTGTCGAGCGCGATCAGGTCCCACCGCCCCGCCAGGCGTTCCATCACCTTGGCCCACATCTCGCCCGAACTGGCGGTCTGGTGCAGGAACACCACCGCCGGCCCATCCGCGGCGATGCGGCGGACGTGCAGCTGCCCGCCCGACACGTCGACATAGCTCT
The DNA here is from genome assembly GCA_964247925.1 of uncultured Sphingomonas sp. Taxonomy (GTDB): domain Bacteria; phylum Pseudomonadota; class Alphaproteobacteria; order Sphingomonadales; family Sphingomonadaceae; genus Sphingomonas. The sequence goes on along the minus strand of CAXTWJ010000091.1, from coordinate 8,073 downwards.
TGCGAAGGCCGGTCATGGCGCGATCCTCAGCAGGGTCGCGGCATTGTCCCGGCCGATCTTCTGCCGGTCATCCTCCGCGATCGGCGCGTGGTCGAACCAGTCGCTGGCCGTCTCCGGCCATTCGAAGGGATAATCGACCGAGAACAGGATGCGGTCCGCGCCGATCTCCGCGATCGCGTGCTGGAGCGTGGGCGTCCAGAAATTGCCGCTGGTCGTCACCCAGACATTGGTCGCGAAATAATCGCGGATCGGCTTCCTCGCGGGACAGCCCTGCGGCTTGCGCGCGATATTGTGGTCGAGCCGCCACAGGTCGTACGGGATGCGCTCGCCGAGATGGCCGAGGATCAGCTGCGCGCGAGGGTGCCGGTCGAACAGTCCCGACCCGATCAGCCGGAGCGCGTGCACCGATACCTCCGCCGCGAACGCCCAGGCTGCCGCGAGCAGCCACGGATGCCCGTCATATTCGGGCGCGCGGCCGGGCACGAAGTTGCGGGGATGTAGATAGACGGGAACGTCGAGCCGCTCGACCTCGGCCCAGAACGGCTCGTATCGCCGCCGGTCGTAATAGAGGCAGGTCTCGCCGCCGTCGCCGGCCTGCTGGAAGCTGTTGAGCAGCGCGCCCCTGAAGCCGAGCTGCCCGACCGCGCGTCGCAACTCGCGCGCGGCGGCGTCGGCGTCGTGCATCGACAGCGCGGCGAAGCCGGCGAAGCGGTCGGGCGCCTTGGCGATCTCCGCCGCCATGCCGTCGTTGACGCGGCGGGCCTCCGCTTGCGCCCGGGCGGGATCGGCGATCGCCTGGACGCCCGGCGAGGAGCTCGACAGCACCATCACGGCGATGCCATGCCGGTCCATCTCGGCGAGGCGCAACGGCACGACATCGGCCATGCGCTTGACCAGTTCCTCGGGACCGATGTCGTCCTGCGCGGCCGGTCCGGCCTTGGCGGCGAGGTCGGGCGGGGCCCAGGCTTCCTCAAGCGCGATCTTGCCGTTCATCGGGCTCTCCCAACATCACGCGAGGAACGGGCTGGCGAGCAGCTGCTCGATCCGGATCGGCAGGTCGCGGACGCGGATGCCGGTCGCATGGTGGACCGCGTTGGCGACCGCGGCGTTGACCCCCGACGTGCCGAGCTCGCCGATGCCCTTGATGCCGAGCGGATTCACCGCATCATCCTGCTCGTCGAGCAGGATCGCGCGGACCTCGCCGATGTCGGCGTGGACGGGCATCAGATACTCGGACAGGCTGTCGTTGACGTGGCGCGCGGTGCGCGGGTCGACCTCCGTCGCCTCGTGCAGCGCCGACGAGAGGCCCCAGATCAGCCCACCGACCATCTGGCTGTTCGCGGTGCGCGGGTTGACGATCCGCCCGGCGGCATAGGCGCCGATCAGCCGCGAGGCGCGGACCTCGGCCGTCCAGCGATCGACGCGCACCTCGACGAACTGCGCGCCGAACGAGAATTGCAGGTTGTCCTTGCGCCCCGCGCCGCCGATCAGCACCGGCTTGCCCCGGCCGACCTTGGTGAGGCCGTCCGCCGGCGCGCCATCGGGCAGGTTGCCCTCCTCGCTCGCGACGGCCTCCCCTCCGCCCACGCGGCGCACGGCGTCGGCGAGCGCAGCCGGGTCATGGGCCGTCGCATCGTGCCCGAGCCGCGCCGATAGCGTCGCGCACGCCTTGGTGACGGCGTTGAGCACGCTCGCGCTCGAGCAGGAGCCGACCGCGGCGGGCGCGGGCGGCTGCGCGCTGTCGCCGGTCCGCACGTCGATGGCGCGGACGTCCAGGCCGAGATGGTCGGCCGCGACCTGGGCGATGATCGTGTTCACGCCCGTGCCGATCTCGTGCGTGCCGATCTCGACCAGCACGCGCAGGTCCGGGTCGATCGTCACCCGCGCCGCCGCCGGGCCGATCTGCGCGGGGTACATCGAGGTCGCATAGCCCCAGCCGACGAGGTGGTCGCCGGCGCGCATCGATCCGGGACGCGGGTCGCGGCCGGACCAGCCGAACGCCGCCGCGCCCACGTCGATGCATCGGAGCAGCCCGCGGCTGGTGAACGGCTTGCCGTCGATCGGGTCGGTCGCGGTCTCGTTACGCCGGCGCAGGTCGAGCGGGTCAATACCCAGCTCGCAGGCGAGCTCGTCCATCGCCGACTCGAGCGCGAAGAGGTAAGGCACCGTCGGCGGCGCGCGCATATAGGCCGGCGTCTGCCGATCGGCCTGGACGCACCGCACCTTCGTGCGGATGTTGGGGCAGGCGTAGAGGCGGGCCGACTGGTCCGACCCCGCCAGCGCGAACGGCTCCGCGCGGCTGGACAGCTCCCAGCTCTCGTGGTCGAGCGCCGCGAGCCGGCCCTGCCCGTCGGCCGCGAGCCGGACACGATGCCGCGTCTCGGCGCGGAACGTGCGCTGGGTGAAGCCTTGCTTGCGGGTCGCGACGAACTTGACCGGTCGTCCAACCCGCCTGGCGGCGAGCGCGACCAGCGCCGTCGCCTGGCCCAGTTCGCCGCGCCCACCGAACGCGCCACCGACGAAGGACGAGATGACGCGGACCCGGTCGGGGTCGATGCCGAGCTGCGCGGCGACACCATGTTGCGTCGCCCGGACGTTCTGCGTCGATTCCCAGATCGTCAACTGGTCGTTGTCCCAGGCGCAGGTGACCTGGAACAGCTCCATCGCATTATGGTGTTGCGCGGGCGTGGAATAGCGCGCGTCGACCGTGACCTCGCCCGCGTCGAACGCGCGGTCCACGTCGCCCACCGCCAGCGCGGTCTTGGCCTGCGCCTCGGCCTCGACCTCCTCGGCGAGCGGACTGTCGAACCCCGCCGCGGCGGGGTGCGCCTCGTAGGTGACGCGCAGCGCCTCCGCCCCCGCGAGGGCCGCGTCCAGCGTCTCGGCCACCACCAGCGCGACCGGCTCGCCCGCGAACCCGACCCGTCCGCTCAGGATCGGGCAATCGGGATTGGGGAGGTAACCGCCCTGCGACGGCGTCTTGCCCGGCCGGACCTCGCCGCCGATGTCCTCGCGGGCCAGGACACACAGGATCCCGGCCATGCCGGCGAGCGCCGAGCGGTTCACCTCCACCACCCGGCCGCGCGCCACCGTCGCGGTCGCCATCGCCAGATAGGCCAGGTCCGGCGGCGCGTGATCGGCGCCGTAGCGGGTCCGGCCGGCCACCTTCTCCGCCGACTCGAGCCGCGCATGATCCGCGCCCACCGCGCGAGGCGGCACGGGCCTGGCATCGGATGCCACGCCTGCCTCGTCAGCGCGCGAGGGCGAGATCGGAATCGGCCACCCACGATCCGTGGACGCCGGCGGGGATCCAGCCGGGCAGTTTCACCGTCGCGACCGGCGGCGCGGTGAAGTCGCTCGCGTCGAGGATCAGCAGCATCGCGTCGTTCCTGCCGCGATCGCCGACCAGCACCAGCGCCCAGCCGTCGTCCTCCGCGCTCGCGCCCGCAGCGGGCACGAACCACGGTTCGCTCCCGATCTGCCCGGATTCCAGCGCGTGGACCTGGTGCCCGCCCGCGCGCGCGTCCCACTTCACGACCGAGTGCGGGCCGTCCTCGCCGCGCGGCCAGGCCTGGGCATAGGTGTAGCGATGCTCGCGGCCGAGATGCGCCATGTTGATCGTCGGGAAGTCGAAGGGCACGCTGTCGTCCATGATCCCCGGCTTGGCGGTGCCCGCGACCGGGTCGATCGTCCAGCGGACGTAGTGGGTGCCCTCGACCACCCAGGGCGCGTGGTCGGCCAGGCTGTTGATCCAGCTGGCCGACTGGTCCCAGCCCTCGCGCTTGTAATAGGTGCCCTCCAGCCCGATCGTCCCGTCGGCATTCTCCCAGGCGTTGGGGGTATGATACATGAAATAGCCGTCGACCGGGATCCACTTGATCGGCCCCTTGGAGCGGTCGCGCGGAATCACGCCGATCTTCGCCTGGTAATGGTCGTCCCAGACATAGGGAAAGGGCATGCCCGATTCCGGGTGCATCACGACGCTGGGATCGGGGAACACGATCCAGTTCTCGGTGATCGCGAAATCGTGGATGATCGACGGTCCGGGCCCGTCGAGCACCTCGCTGTGGGTCAGCTCGCCCTCCGGCGACACGCGGTGGAACTGGAGAAACGGCCCGGTCGGATTGTTGGACAGGAACAGCATCTCGCCCGTGCCGCGATCGATCTTGGGATGCGCGGTCATCACGTTCTTGAGCTTGCCGTCGAAGTCGAACGGCCCGATCGTCTCCAGCTCGGGCGTGACCAGATAGGGCAGGTTCACCTCCTGCAACGCGAAGATGCGGCCGGCGTGGGCATAGACGCTGGTCGCCGCCGCGCTCGCCAGCAGGTCGAGCGACCCGTCCTTGCGGAACTCGGGGGCACCGTCGAGCGCGGGGGTGCGCACGAATCGGTTGCGGTACCATTCGGCGTGCCCGTCCTTGAGGCGGATGCCGTGCAGCATGCCGTTGCCGTTGAACCAGAAGCCGGGCGTGTTGCCGGTCTTGGGATTATGGCCGTTGCGCAGATAGCGCCCGCACAGCTCGGGCGGGATCGCGCCCGTCACCTCCAGCGTCTCGACCGTGAGCTCGTCCTGCGTCGGCTCATACAGCCCTTGCACGAAGACGGGCGGTTTGGTGGTCTGCGGCTTGTCGCTCACGAATGCTCTCCAGCGCGCGATGGGGTCAGGAACGGCGGTTCACTTCGGCTTGAACGCCTCGGCATAATCGCGCGCGAAGCCGTCGAAGGCGCGGGGCGCGTGGCCTGTCGCATCGCTGACGCCGGTCGCGATCATCGCCGCCTCGCCGCGATGGTAGTGGGCGTAATCCTCGATCAGACCCTCGATCTGCCACTCGGGCATCTTCACCCCCGCCATCGCATGGCGCAGGTCGTCCTCGCCCGCGTCGACGAAGGCGATCGGGCGGCCGGTCGCTTCGGACAGCGTCGCCGCCATCTCGGCATGGGTCAGCGCCTCGGGGCCGGTCAGCGTGTAGGTCTTGCCCGCATGACCATCCTCGGTCAGCGCCGCGGCGGCGACCGCGGCGTTGTCGCGCACGTCCACCACGCTGACGCGGGCATCACCGATCGGTGCCGCGATCATGCCCTTGTCGCGGACCATGCCCGCGAACTGGAGCATCCCCTGCATGAACAGGTTGGGGCGGAGAAACGTCCAGTCCATGCCCGACGCCCGGATCGCCTGCTCCACGGCCGCATGATACCGCAGGAAACGTACGGGCGAGTCCGGGCTGGCGGCGAACTGCGACAGCTTGACGATGTGGCGCACGCCCGCCCGCGCGGCCGCCTTGACGAAGCGCAGCTGCTGCGCTTCGGCGTGTTCCGTCGAGGGCGTGAGCAGGAACGCCCCCTCAACCCCGGCGAGCGCCTTGTCGAGCGCGGCGGCGTCGTCGAAATCGCCTGCCACGGCCGTGATGCCGGACGGCAGCTCGCCTCCATCCTTCACCGAGCGCATCATCGCCCGGGCGGCCACGCCTCGCCTGGCGAGCGCCTTGACGACTTCGCTGCCGTTCGTCCCCGTCGCGCCGGTCACCAGGATCATGCGGGTTCATCCTTGTTGATTTGGAGCAAGAATGAAGGCTCCTCATATGTGTTCCATCGATACCCTCAATAGTGCAGTATTGATGCGATGAACCTTCGTAGGCTTGACCTGAACCTGCTCGTCCTCCTGCAGACCCTGCTGGACGAAGCGCATGTCTCGCGCGCGGCGCGCCGGGTCGGGCTGTCGCAGTCGGCGATGTCCAACGCGCTCGACCGCTGCCGTCAGATGCTGGGCGACCCGCTGCTCGAGCGGGCCGGCCCCGCGATGCGGCTGACCCCGCACGCCGAAGCCTTGCGCGAACCGCTGGCCGCGGTCCTGACCGGCATCGGCCATCTGGTCGATCGGTCCGACGTCGCGCTGGGCGAGGTCAGCAGGACGGTGCACATCGTCGCGGCCGATGTGCTCGCCGCCGTGCTGATCGGGCCGCTCCACGCCGCGCTGGCCGAGCAGGCGCCGGGTGTGACCCTGAGCTTCCATGGCTGGAGCGGCGGGACCGCCGCGCTCGCCCAGGTGGAGAAGGGCACGGCCGACCTCGCGGTGTCGGTGCTGCCACCCGCCGATCCGCGCCAGTTCGTCTGCGAGGTCGTGCGGGACGAACATTATCTGCTGGCGATGCGCGCGGACCATCCGCTCGCACGCGGCGACGCGGCCACGGCCTGGCTCGACTACCCCCATGTCGTCGTGTCCGCCGAGGGCGCCACCCGCACCGGAACCGACGATCAGCTCGCCGCCGCCGGCCTCGCCCGGCGTGTCGGCCTTACCGTGCCGAGCTTCCTGCTCGTGCCCGACCTGCTGCGCGCGTCCGACCTGCTCGCTCTCCTGCCCAGCCTGTGCGTGGCGGGCACGCGCGGCGTCGGGCTTGAGGTGAGGCCGGTGCCGCTGCCCGTCAGCGGTTTCCGCCTGGACATGGTCCGGCACCGACGCCACGACCGCGACCGCGCCGTGACCTTCGTCGCGGATCAGGTCAGGTCCATGCTTGCGGCCTGATATCGGGAGTCTCGACGGGTGGGCCGGCCAGCGTGGTCTCGCGCGCATCGCGATGAAGCCACGCCGGGTCCGGACCGAGGATCATGGGTTTCGGGTCAGCGCACGTCCAGGGTCATCCCCGCCGCGACAAGGCGGCGCACCAGCACGTCGCCCATCGCCACCGCGGGCGTCAGGACGCCGAAGCGGCTCGGCAGCGCCTCCGGCTCGAGGGCCAGCGCCAGCGCGCTCTCGCAGGCGCACTTGACGGTGACGCGGTTGGCGGGATCGCCCGCGTCCGCGATCAGGGCGTGCGCGGTCGATCCCTCGGCTCCCCTCCCCCAGACGCGCAGGGCATAGGACGCCGCGTCCATCCGCTCCTCGGACGGCCCCTGTCCCGGCGCCGTCATCCGTTGCAGCAGCCGCCTGGTCGGGGTCCAGCCGAACGCCAGGTCCAGCCCGCGCAGCAGGGCGACGGTGCCCGCCGCGCGACGCCAGGCGCCGGCGCCTCCGAACCCCATATACTCCTGGAACACGATGTCGCGGCCGGTCAGGGCGGCGGAGCGGCGGATCGCGCGCGTGTCGGACCGGCCCATCGGCGACGGCGTCATCCAGGCCCCCAGGTCGGGATCGAAGCGGAGCCCGGTCGGATCCTGCTCGATCGGCGTCGGCACCCGGCCGGCCGGGCCGAGCAGGAAGGGATCGGCCTCGCGCGCCGCGTCGCCCGACTCGATCGCGTCGGCGATGCTCGCGATCGTGCCGCCGTTGAAGCTGCCGCCCCGGATCGAGACCGCCGCCTTCGCCTCGACCAGCCGCCCGCCGAGCCGCTGGTCGAGCAGGTGCACGGCCAGGTCCGCCGGCACCGAGCTCGCGCCGCAGAAGTTCACGATCCGCACGCGCTGCTCAACGGCGTCGGCGTTGTGGCGATCGATGAGCCCGCGGATGCGCGCCGTCTCGCCGCTGATGTCGCAATAGTCCGTGCCGGCGCGCAGGCAGGCCGCGACGATCGGATCGCCGTACCGCTTGAACGGTCCGGCCATGGTCAGGACCACCCGCGCGCGCGCGGCCATCGCGTCCAGCTCCGCCGGCCGATCCGTCGCCGCGACCAGGATCGGCGCGGACGAGCCGAGCGCCGTCAGCTTCTCCCGGTCGCGCCCGGCCACTGCCCAGCGCAGGCCGGGGTCCGCGCGCGACGCGAGGTACGCCGCGGCCTGTCGGCCGGTGAACCCGGTCGCGCCGTAAAGGATCAGGTCGAACTCGCGTGCCATGTCGCCTCCCGGGCTGCCCTGCCCGACGATGCTCATGCGCCATCGGCGCGTCCGGCGCGAGATCGCTCGCCAGTCGAGCCGCCGACCATCAGCGCCACCCCGGACAGCGCGACCGCGGCCGCGAGCAGCTTGGGCATCGACAACCGCTCGCCGAGCAGCGCGGCGGACAGCAGCAGCGCGACGACGGGCGAGGCGTAGTTGAAGGTGTTGGCGATCGTGGGGGACAGATCGGCGTTGACGGCAAGGAAGACCGTGTAGCCGACCAGCGTGCTGGCGACGACCAGGAAGGCCAGCGCCGCCCCGGCGGGC
>CAXTWJ010000090.1:8587-9013 GCA_964247925.1 uncultured Sphingomonas sp. | reverse complement strand
GCTCGAACAGGCCGGGGCGGACCAGGTCACCCCCCTCCTCCACCCCGAACAGCTCCTCGTCGACGCGCTCGGGCGTCATGCGCGCGGCGGACACGATCACGAAGGGCGCGTCGGCGCGCTGCGACCAGCCGTGGAGCAGGCGCGCGGCCACTTCCTTGCCGACGCCCGCCGGACCCATGATCATCACCCGGCTGCCCGTGGCCGCCACCCGCTTCAGCGTCGCGCGCACGCCGTTGATCGCGCCAGAACTGCCCGTCAGATCGACATCGCGCCCAGCGTAGGCGCGCAACGACGCGACCTCGCGCCGCAGCCGTTCGGTCTCCGTCGCGCGCGCGACCATCAGCAACAGTCGTTCCGCCTCGCACGGCTTTTCGATGAAATCGGCCGCGCCGCGACGGCCGGCGGCCCCGGCGGTGGCGATATTGC
>CAXTWJ010000090.1:0-8577 GCA_964247925.1 uncultured Sphingomonas sp. | reverse complement strand
CAGATCGCGCCCGTCGAGGCGCGATCCTTTGAGCCACACGTCGAGCAGCACCAGGCTGGGTCGGCGCGCCGCGATCGCCTCCAGCGCGCCATCGCTGTCGGCGGCGCTGCGCGTCTCATAGCCCTCGTCCTCCAGCACGCCGGCGACGAGCTCCCGAATATCCTGCTCGTCGTCCACCACCAAGATTTCCAGCGCCATCGGGTCAGGTCCTGGTTCGAGTGAGTTGGGCGAGCTGGCCCTCGCCATCGGGCATGTCGTCCCCTCGCCGGTCGAGCGTGGCCAGCGCCGCCGCGTCGAAGGAGAGGGTCACGACCGCGCCGCCGCCATCGCGGTCGGCCAAGGACATGGTGCCTAGATGCTCCTCGACGATCTTCTTCACGATAGCGAGGCCCAGCCCCGTGCCGCGCGCGCGGGTGGTGACGTAAGGTTCGACGATGCGGTGGCGATCGGCGGGCAGGCCGACGCCATTGTCAGCGATGGTGACCGTGACGCGGCCGGACGCCTCGGCGAGCGCGATCGTCACCGCGCCATCGTCGCGGCCTGTTGACTCGATCGCCTCGGCCGCGTTCTTGACCAGGTTGGTCAACGCCTGGCCGATCTGGCGCCGATCGCAGACCAGGTGCGGGCCGGGTTCGGCGCTGCCCAGCGCGAAGGAAATCGCGGGGTGCGCGACCTCGTGCAGGAACAGCGCCTGCCGCGCCAGATCGACCAGCGGCTCGTCGCGGAAAACGGGCTTGGGCATCCGCGCGAAGGAGGAGAACTCGTCCACCATCCGGCGCAGGTTGTCGACCGAGCGCACGATGGTGTCGGTCAGCCGGGTGAACGTGGTGTCGTCCGCCTCAACCCTTGTGCCGTAGCGCCGCTGTAGCCGCTCGGCGGCGAGCTGGATGGGGGTGAGCGGGTTCTTGATCTCGTGCGCGATCCGGCGCGCGACATCGGCCCAGGCCGCGCGGCGTTGATCGAGCTGCTGCTGCGTGATGTCATCGAAGGTCAGGATCGACCCCGCGGCCGTGCGCTGCAGCCTGACCGCGAGCGTGCGCCCCTCCGTGCCCTGCGCCAGCTGCACGATCGCCTCGCGCTGCCCGTCGCGGACCAGAAGATCGAGCTCTGGCGCGACCTGGCCCAGCGGCCGCCCGACCAGCGGGTCCGCGTCGAGCAGCCGCGCCGCCGAGCTGTTGGCGATCGACACCGTCCGATCGGGCGCGATCGCGATCACCCCCGCCGACACGCCCGCCATCACGCCCTCGATCAACGCGCGACGACTGTCGAGCGCCGCCGTCTGTTCCTGCAGCCGCTGCGTCATGGTGTTGAAGGCCCGCGATAGGGTGCCGACCTCGTCCCGCTCGGGCGTATCGGGAACCCGCGCGGCCAGATCGCCATCCGCCACGCGCCGGGCGGCACCGACGAGCTCGCCGACGGGGCGGACGAGACGATCCGCGATGCTGAGCGCGATCCAGACCGCGATGGCGACGATCAGCAAGGAAATCAGCAGCAGGGCAGCGTTGAAACGCAGTTGAAGCGAGCGGGAGCGGGACCGAAGCGCCGCATAGTCATTGGCGATCGCATCGCTCCGACGCATCTGCGCGCCCAGCTGTTCCTGAAAGACCCGCGACGTATAAAGATAGGTATGCTCGCCATAGGCGAGCGGGACGACCACACCCACCCGATCGCGTTCCTCGACCAGGACCGACGGTGCCCCCTTGTCGAGCGAGCGCATCATGGCCGGAGTGACCACGTTGACCAGCGGACGGCCATAAGGGTTGAGAACGGCCAGCGGGTCCGTTTCGCCCCGGCTGATGATCATCGCTTCCGAGAGGTTGCGGGCGTATGCCTGATAGAGCAGCGCATCGGTGAACGCCTTCGTGCCGATCGGCGACTGCCGCAATGTCTCGGCCACGTCCCCGCTCATGGCTCGGCCTTCACTGACCACGCGGTCCACTTCGGCGCGATAATTTTCCTGCACCAAGGCGCGCGCGTTGCCGAGCATGGCCTGAGCGCGGTCCGAAGACCAGAAGGAGGCGCCATGCTGCAACAGAAGCGACGCGGTGATCGTCACGAGGACGAGCGGCACGGTCGCCGCGATGGAGAACAGCGCGACCAGCCGCACATGCAGCTGCCCTCCCCCGCCAACGGGCGATCGGGCGGCGCGACGCCGCGCGATGCCGCGACCGACCAGCACCAACAAGACGGAGCCGGCGATCAGGTTAATCACCAGCAGCAGGGCGATCAGCAACGGGTCATAGGGCTGCGCCGCCGTGCCCTGACGGGCGAGGATGATGTAACTTCCCGTTCCGACCCCGACAATGACCACCACCGCGATCGCCCGGAGCACCGGCGTCAGGGCAGGCCGGGAGGTTCGTTCTCCCGAACCGATCGCCGCTGCGGTCCACGATGCCATCGCCGACCCGCTACAGCGTCACCTGTTGCAGGGAAAGCACATTATGGCCTCAAGGCTGGCCGCGCGTGCTGATCCCAAGCACGTCGATGCGCTTTTTCAGCGTGTTGCGATTGAGCCCCAGGGCTCGCGCGGTACGCAGCTGATTGCCGGCGTGCCGTTGCAGCACCGCCTCGATCAGGGGACGCTCGACGGCGGCGATCACCCTGTCGTACAGGGTTCCATCCTCCAGCGCTTCAGGCCGTCCGCGCGCCAGTGAGGCCATCATCGCCCGGACGGCGGCGGCGAGATCGGGCGCGCCCTCCCCGTCCGCGACCTCCGTCGGCAGCAGCCCCAGCGCGTCAGCCCCGATCACCTCGTCACGGGACAGCACCGCAAGGCGCCGCATCAGGTTTTCCAGTTCGCGAACGTTGCCGGGCCAGTCATGTGCCGTGAGCGTCGTCAGCGCCTCGGCCGAAAGCTGACGCTGCGGCAAACCCTGCGCGGCCGCGCGGTCCAGGAAATGGCGGGCGAGCAGCGGCACGTCGGCCCGCCGCTCCCGAAGCGCCGGCAGCGCGACGGGCACCACATTCAGGCGGTAGAACAGATCCTCCCGAAAGGCGCCACTCGCGACGAGCCCCGCCAGATCGCGGTTGGTCGCCGCGACGATGCGGGCGTCCGCGCGGATGGAGCGCACGCCGCCGACGGTCGTGAACTCGCCCTGTTGCAGCACGCGCAGCAGCCGGGTCTGGGCGTCGCGCGGCATATCGCCGATCTCGTCCAGGAACAGCGTGCCACCGGCCGCCTGCTCGAACCGCCCCGCGCTGCGCTGCGCCGCGCCGGTGAAGGCGCCGCGTTCATGCCCGAACAGCTCCGCCTCGATCAGTTCGCGCGGGATCGCGGCCATGTTGATCGCGACGAACGGCGCCGCGCGGCGTGGTCCCAGATCGTGAATCGCGCGCGCGACCAGCTCCTTGCCCGTCCCCGACTCCCCCGACACCAGCACGGTCAGGTCGTTCGCGACGACGCGGGCGATCACGCGATAGACGTCCTGCATGGCGGGCGAGCGGCCGATCAGCGGCAGGGCGCGATCCTCTTCGCCCAACCCCGGCTCCGCCGCGGCGCCGCCGCGCGCGAGCGCACCGGCGACGGCGGCCGTCAACGTGTCAAGGTCGAACGGCTTGGGCAGATACTCGTACGCGCCCACCTCCGTCGCGCGGACGGCGGTCGCCAGCGTGTTGCGCGCGGACAGCACGATGACGGGCAGCGTCGGGAAGCGTTCCGCTACCGACCGGAGGTGGTCGAGGCCGTTGCCATCGGGGAGCACCACGTCCGTCACCAGCACGTCCGGCGCCCCCGCCGCGAGCGCGCGGGCGGCCGCCGCGAGGGTGTCGGCGGTAGCGACCTCGTGGCCCGCGCGGCGCAGCGCCTGCGTCACCACCGTGCGGATCGCCGCGTCGTCATCAACGACCAGCACGCGGCTCATGCGCCGGCGCTCCCCTGCGGCGCCCTGGGCAGGAGCAGGCGGAACACGGTGCGCGGCGGCGTGGGCGCGCGGGGCTATTGCATGATCCCGCCCATGTCGCGGACCAGCTTGTCCGCCAGCGCGAGACCCAGCCCCTGCCCCTCCGGCCGGCCGGAGACGAACGGGTCGAACAGGTGGTCGGCGATGTCGGACGGCGCGCCTGGGCCGTTGTCCCACACGGCGATCTCGATGGGCAGCGGCCGACGCGGCGCCGCCGGTCCGGCGCGCATCGCCATGCCGTGCCGGTAGGCGGTGGCGAGCGTCAACCTGGGTTCGGCGACGCGATCAACAGCCTCGCGGGCGTTCTTGAGCAGGTTGATCAGGACCTGCGTGAGCGCGTCGCGGTCGGCGAGCGCGGACGGCAGCGAGGGATCGAACCGTTCCTCGATCGGAACACCGGCCGCGAACCCCGCCTGGGCGAGCGACCGGACATGGTCGAGCAGCGGATAGATGTTGAGCGGTGCGACTGGCAGCGGTCGGGTGTCGCTGAAATGCTCCATCCGGTCGATCAGCGCGGCGATGCGATCGACCTCCGTCACGATCAGCGTGGTGAGCTCGCCCCCATGCCCATTGGCCGCGATGAGCTGGGCGGCCCCGCGAATGCCGGACAGCGGGTTCTTTATCTCGTGCGCCAGCATCGCCGCCGCGCCGCCGGCCGCGCGCGCGCCGCCCCCGCGACCCATGGCCTGGCCCAGACGCTGCGCCGCTGCGGCGGGGTGGAGTGTCACCACCCGCCAGCCGGGGTGATCGGTCAGCTCCGCTTCCTGCAGGTCGACGCGCAGCCGCTGACCACGCGCGGTCTCGATCGGCAGGTCGTAGGCGGCGAGATCGTGGTCGGCGCGCCCCGCGTGATCGGGTGCGGGCAGGATATGCCCGAGCGGCTGACCCACCATCATTCGTTCCGACCGGTCCAGCAGTTGCTCGGCGGCGGCGTTGGCGCGTGCCACGCAGCCCGCGGGATCGACGGCCAGCACCGCCACCGGCAGCGCCGCGATCAGCTCGGCGACGCCAGGCTCAGGCGGCAAGCTGGCACGGCCCCGCATCACGATGCGGCGCGTAGAACGCGGCCAGCATCGCCTGCACTCGGCGGTGATCGGGCTCCTGGTTCACCGCGTTCCTGAACTCGGCCGAACCCGGCAGTCCCCGGGTGTACCAGCCGATGTGCTTGCGGGCCATGTTGACGCCGGTGACGATGCCATAGTGCGACAGCATGGCGTCATAGTGCCCGGCGATCGTCCGGTACTGCGCGTCGAGCGACGGGTCGGGCAGCCGCCGGCCGGTGCGGAACCACTCCATCACCTGACCGAGCAGCCACGGGCGGCCATAGCTGCCGCGCCCGATCATCACCCCGTCCGCGCCCGACTGGTCCAGCGCCGCCTCGGCATCGTCGATGCCGCAGATGTCGCCATTGACGACCACGGGGATGGTCACGGCCTCCTTGACCCGGCGCACGAAACCCCAGTCGGCGAAGCCTTTATACATCTGATTGCGGGTGCGGCCGTGAACGGTGACCAGCCTGACGCCGAGCCCTTCGGCAATGCGCGCCAGCTCGGGCGCGTTCAGGCTGTCGTGGCACCAGCCCATCCGCATCTTGAGCGTGACGGGCACGGCGACGGCGCGCGACACGCCCTCCACGATCGCGGTCGCGAGCTTCAGGTCGCGCATCAGCGCGGAGCCGGCGTCGCCGTTGGTCACCTTGCGAACGGGGCAGCCCATGTTGATGTCGATGATCGCCGCGCCCCGGTCCTGAGCCAGCCGCGCGGCCTCTCCCATCTCGTACGGGGTGCAGCCGACCAGCTGCATCGACACCGGCTCCTCGATCGGATCCCAGGCGAGCTTCTGCAGCGACTGGCGCGTCTCGCGGATCGCGGCCTGGCTGGCGATCATCTCCGTGACGTTCAGACCGGAGCCGTAGCGGCGGACCAGCGTGCGGAACGGCAGGTCGCTGACACCCGTCATCGGCGCCAGGATCACCGGCGTGTCGATGCGGACGGGGCCGATCTGGATGGGTTGAAGCGTGCGCATGAGAGTGCCTGAAAAACGGGCAATCCTTACGCCGATTGTGCAGTTGCAGCAAGGCGGCCGGAAAGGGTAGCGGCGCGGGCGTGAGCGTGGCCGTCATCATCGTCGCCGCCGGCAGCGGCACCCGCGCGGGCGGCACCGTGCCGAAGCAGTTCGCGCGGCTGGGAGGCCAGCCCATGCTGGCGTACAGCTCTCGCACGCTGTGCGCTCATCCGGCGGTGGACGAGGTCGTCGTGGTAGTGGCCCCCGATCAGGAGGCGACCGCGCGAGCGGCATTGGGCGACATTCGGACGATCGCGGGTGGCGCCACGCGGCGCCAGTCGGTCGCGAACGGGCTGAGCGCGGTCCGGTCCGACCGCGTGCTGGTCCATGACGCGGCGCGCCCGTTCCTGCCGGAGGCGGTGATCGACCGGCTCCTCTCGGCGCTGGACGGAGCGGTCGGCGCCATCCCGGTGCTGCCGGTCGCGGACACGCTCGCGCGCGGTGATGCGATGCTGGGCGATATCGTGGGCCGGAACGGGCTGTGGCGCGTTCAGACCCCGCAGGCGTTCGATACCGCCGTCCTGCGCCGCGCCCATGCCGAATGGGATGCGGGCGAGGACGCGACGGACGACGCGCAGATGGTGCGGCGGCTTGGCTTGCCGGTGATGCTGGTGCAGGGCGACGTGATGCTGGACAAGGTGACGCATCCGGAGGATTTCGCGGCGGCCGAGGCCCGGCTGGGCTGGGAGTGGCGCAGCGCCACCGGCTTCGACGTGCATCGGCTTGAAGCGGGCGAGGAGCTGTGGCTGGGCGGCGTGCTGATCCCGCACGACCGCGGGCTGTCGGGCCATTCGGACGCGGACGTCGCGCTCCACGCGCTGACCGACGCGCTGCTGGGGACGATCGCCGCTGGTGACATCGGCACGCATTTCCCGCCGAGCGACCCCCAATGGAAAGGTGCCGCCTCGCACCGGTTCCTCACCCACGCCGCCGGGCTGATCGCCGACCGGGGCGGGCGGATCGCGTTCGTCGATCTCACGCTGATCTGCGAGGCGCCCAAGGTCGGGCCGCACCGCGCGGCGATGCAGGCGCGGATCGCGGCGCTGCTCGGGCTGGATCCCGACCGGGTAAGCATCAAGGCGACCACCACCGAGCGGCTGGGGTTCACCGGGCGCGGTGAAGGCATCGCGGCACAGGCGAGCGCGACCGTGCGGCTGCCGGGCGGCCTGCGGTGAAGGCGGCGCTGCTCGCGCTGCTGCTCGCCGCGCAACCGCCGGCGCGGCCGTGCCTGACGCAGGGCGAGGCCGAGTCGGTGGTGCTGGTCGCGATGCCCGACCTGCTGCGCCAGACCGGCGCGATCTGCTCGGGCCAGCTGCCGGCGTCCAGCCTGCTGCGCCGACCCGCGAGCCCGCTCCTCTCCCGCTATCAGGTCGAGGCCGATCGCGCCTGGGCCGGCGCGCGCGCGGCGCTGGTCAAGCTCAGCGATCCACAGGCCGATGCGCTGCTCGGCTCGCAGTTCGCCAGGCCGCTGCTGCTGACGCTCGTCGTGCCGCTCATCACCGGGCGGATCGCGACCGGGGACTGCCGGACGATCGATCGCCTCGTCACCGCGCTGGAGCCGCTGCCGCCGCGCAACACCGCCGCGACCGTGGTGACGGCGCTCGGCTATTTCGCGCGGCAGAAGCCGTTGGCGGGCGCCCGCAATCAGCTGGCGACCCTGCCCTTGTGCGACGCAGGGGATCGATGATCGACACGCTGTTGCCCCCCGAACTGGTCGAGGCCGCGCGTCGCACGATCGAGGCGAACCGCGCGGCCGGGCGGCGCATCGCGGTGGCGGAAAGCTGCACGGGCGGACTGGTGTCGGCCGCGCTCACCGAACTGCCCGGCTCGTCCGACGTGTTCGAGGCGGGGCTGGTGACCTATTCTAACGAGGCCAAGGCCGCGCTGCTCAAGGTCAGCACCGACGTGCTGGAGACGTTCGGCGCGGTATCGGTCGCGGTGGCGTGGCAGATGGCGCAGCTGGTGCTGGCCCGCACCGATGCGGACGTGGCGGTCGCCATCACCGGCATCGCGGGCCCGGGTGGCGGCAGCGACCGCAAGCCGGTGGGCACCGTCGTGTTCGCGCGCGCCGAACGGGGTGGCGATCCGGGCGATGTCCACGCCGACCGCAAGGAGTTCGGCGACCTGGGTCGCGGCGGCGTCCGCCTTCAGGCGGCACTCTGCGCACTGGAGCTGCTGCTGCCGTAAAGCTGCGCGGCCCTGCTCTCGAATGCGCCGATCATGCGGCGGAGCGCGGTGCCGAACACCTGCCCCGCCAGCGCCTCGAACACCCGGTTCTTGAACTGGAAATCAACCGCGAAATCGACCGCGCACCCCTGTGGTTCGGCGCGGAAGTTCCAGTCGTTGCGCAGGTATTTCAGCGGGCCGTCGATGTAGTCGACGTGGATCTCGGTGGGATGGACCTTGGCGACCCGCGAGGTGAACGTCTCGCGCAGCCCCTTGAACCCGACCACCATGTCGGCCAGCGTCTCCGTCGCGCCGTCCTTGCGGACGCGCATGGCGGAGACCCAGGGCAGGAACTCAGGGTAGCGCTTCACGTCAGCGACCATGTCGAACATCTGCTCGGGCGTGTACGGCAGGTGCCGGGTCTCGCGATGCTCAGGCACGGCTCAAC
>CAXTWJ010000089.1:0-9029 GCA_964247925.1 uncultured Sphingomonas sp. | reverse complement strand
GATGACCAGCGGCTTGGCGGTGCCGTCGAGCCCCGCGCCCAGCGCCTCGATCGCGCGGCGGTCCTTCTGGCAGTTCTCGACGAAATGCGCGAAATTGTGGTCGAACGCGCAGTGGATCACCCCGTCCGCCGCCGCCGCGCCACGCGTCAGGCTGTCGAGGTCCTCGATGTCGCCGCGATGCGGCTCGGCGCCGGCGGCGGCCAGCGCCGCGGCACCGGCGTCGGAGCGGGTCAGCCCCAGCACCTGGTGCCCGGCCGCGAGCAGCTCGGGGACGAGGTGGGAGCCGATGAAGCCGGTCGCACCGGTCAGGAACACGCGCATCGATCATTCTCCCTTGCAGATGCATGCCATGTCGGGGCACAACCCATCGGGGAACAGTAGTGATCGGTTCCTAGTATAACGACTAACAGGCTGATGATGGCGACGACTCTCGACAACCCGCTCGGCCTCTACCTCAGGGATCGCCGTACCCGGCTCGATCCCGGCGCGTTCGGCTTCACGACCCAGCGGCGCCGCACCCCCGGCCTGCGCCGCGAAGAGGTGGCGCAGCGCTCCAACATCAGCCCCACCTGGTACACCTGGCTCGAACAGGGGCGCGGCGGCGCGCCCTCGCCCGACGTGCTCAACCGCATCGCCGGCGGCCTGATGCTGACCGAGGCGGAGCGCGAGCACCTGTTCATGCTGGCGCTCGGCCGCCCGCCCGAGGTCCGTTACCGCGCGACGGACACCGTCACGCCGCGCCTGCAGCGCCTGCTCGACGCGATGGTGACCAGCCCCGCCATCATCAAGACGGCGACCTGGGACGTGGTCGCGTGGAACGAGGCGGCGGCGCTGGTGCTGACCGACTATGGCGCGCTGCCGCCCAGCGAGCGCAACATCCTGCGGCTCGTCTTCCGCAACGACCGGGTGCGCGGGTCGCAGGAGGATTGGGAGAGCACCGCGCGCTTCGTCGTCGGTGCGTTCCGGGCCGACGCGGCGCGCGCCGGCGCCGTGTCGGAGGTCGGCCAGCTCGTCACCGAACTGTGCGCGACCAGCCCCGAGTTCGCGGCGCTATGGGCCGACAACGACGTGCGCTTCCACGGCGAAGGCGCCAAGCGGCTGCGCCACCCGCTGCTGGGCGCGATCGAGCTGGAATACTCCGGCTTCGCGGTGGATGGGCGCCCCGACCTGGGGATGATCGTCTATAACCCGGTCGATCCGGCCGTCGCCGAACGCATCCGAACGTCGCTGCTCGATCGTCAAGAGCGCTGAGGGCGTTCGGCAGCGGGATGGTGGGCGGCGTTGCTCCTCCCGTTCGTGTCCAGACGGACCGCAGCAAGTCGGCGGATCAGCGGATACGCGACCGGCGCAAGGCGTTGGGCTGTTCGTCGTTCTTCTCGTGGAGTTGTCATGCCCTCCCCGACACCGTCCGGTCCGGCCGAGTTCACCCCTGCCGAGCGCGAGGTCGCGCATCGCCGCCCAGCCGACCTGAAGGCGCCGAACGGCAACGACGTGCGCTCGTTCGTCCACGCCTGGTTCGCCGCATTCGACCATGCCGACGAGGCCGAGTTCTTCCTCGGGCACCTCGAGGATGCCGACATGACCTTCAACATGGACGGGAAGGTATTGGCGCACGATCACGCGTCGTTCCGCGCGTGGTACGCGGACGCGCTGGTCCATATCCCGTGGGACTATCACGACATTCGAGACATCACCGTCACCGGGCTGAGCGCGACGGGATGGGCCGCGGAGTTCTTTTTCCGGCACACCGGCGAGTGGCGCGACGTGGCGGACGGCCCGGTCCGTCCGTTCAACCGGGTGCTGCGGGCGACCTGGCGGTTGGAGCATGCGGGCGGACGGTTCGTGATCCGGCGGTATGAGCTCGCGACCGCCCAGACCGCGCTGGCGATCTGACCGGACCGGCACCGTCGGATCAGTCCGGCGCGGCGACACGCCCCGCGCCCGAGCAGCGATCCGGCGTGATGAAACCTCGGCTTCAGTCATGGGTTGTCAGGCTCGCATCGAGGCGGTTCGTCAACCGCACGCCCATGACCCTTGACCAGGAAAGGCGGCCCATGCCCGGACAGGACAGCTTCAACCGTTACCACCGCGCCGAGATCGAGGGCGTGAGGATCTTCTATCGCCGGATGGGCGAGGGCGAGCCGGTCGTGCTGCTGCACGGTTTTCCGGAGACCTCCTTCGCCTGGCGTCATGCCCAGGCTCGCCGAGCGCTACACGGTGATCGCGCCGGACCTGCGCGGCTGCGGCGCGTCCGACCGGCCGCCGCACGGTTATGACAAGCAGAGCGTCGCCGCCGACATCCACGGCCTCGTCCGCCAGCTCGGCTTCGACCGCATCAAGCTGGTCTCCCACGACGTGGGGATGATGGCGGGCTATGCCTATGCCGCAACCTACCGCGACGAGGTCGAGCGCGTCGTGCTGATGGAAGCGGCGATCCCCGGCCTCGGGCTCGAGAAACTCTACGACGCGATCAAATATCCGCGCATGTACCACCTGCCGCTGTTCGACGCGCCCAACGCGCTGGCCGAGGCGCTGATCGTCGGGCGCGAGCGGATGTTCGTCGCGCACTTCATGCGCCAGCAGGCGTTCGACCCCGCCGCGATCGAGGACGGGCTGGACGAATATGCCCGCTGCCTGGCGCAGCCGGGCGCGCTGCACGCGGGCATCTCCTATTTTCGCGAGCACAAGATCGACGCCGAGCGCAACGGGGAGCACGCCAAGCGCAAGCTGGAAATGCCGGTGCTGAGCGTCGGCGGCACGGCGAGCTTCGGCGGCGCCCTCGCGGACGAGATCGCCCCGCTCGCCGCCCACCACCGCCACGTGATGATCGACGACTGCGGGCATTATGTCGCGGAGGAACGGCCCGAGGCGCTGGCCGAGCACCTGCTCGCCTTCTTCGGGGAAGCGGCGTGACCGGCGCGCCGACGATCGTCCATGACGACCAGGCGTTCGCCACGACCGCCCTGATCGAGGGCGAGACGCTGACGGAGCATGACGTCCGCGCGCATGAGCTGGCGCGCGCCCGCCGCGCGCTCGCCTATCTGAAGGACAAGATCGGCGACGACGCGATGCGACGGCTGCTGGCCGACGACGTCGGCGCGATGACCGCGACCGTCCGCGGCTGGGTCGACGCCTCCGCCGGCCGCTGGCGCTCGGCCGAGGTCACCCTGTCGCTACCGGGACCGGGCGCGGCGGCGTTCCGCGACTGGTACGCGCGGGTGGTGGCGGAGCGCCGGTCGGCGGCGATGCGCGCCGGGCATCCCGAGCACTATCTGAACACGCCCGGCGCGGACGGCATCGAGGTAATCGAGCCGATCGGGGAGACCGACCTGCCCTGGCGCATCTTCTACCGGACGGTCGATCCCGGCGACGACTTGCCGGCGGCGTGGCCGGACGCGTTCCCCGTCCGGTTCGCGGCCGAGATCGTCGACGGCGACGGCGTGCGCGTCGGCTGGTCGCTGCGCGCCTTGCGCGACGTCGCCGGGGGCATGGAGATGCGGCTGATCTCCTGCCTGCCCGCCGCCGCGCCCGACGCGCTGATGACGCGCCACCTGCACCATTTCGCGATCGAATATCGCAACTGGGCGGTGCTCGCGACCGCGGAGCAGGAGGCGGCGCGATGAACGTGGTCGAGGCCGGCGCCCGGCCGAGCACCCCCGCCGACCCGGCGCGCTACAGCGGCGAGGTCTGGACGGACGCGCTGGTCGAGGGAACGCCGCCCGGCAACGTCCACGTCGCGCGCGTCGCCTTCTCGCCCGGCGCGCGAACCGCCTGGCACACGCATCCGTTCGGCCAGATCCTGGTGGTCGTCTCGGGCACCGGGCTGGTACGCAAGGCGGGTGAGCCCGCCCGCCGCCTCCACGCCGGCGACAGCGTGGCGATCGCGCCGAACGAGCGGCACTGGCATGGCGCCACCCCGGATCACGCCTTCACCCACTATGCCATCCAGGGCGCGGACGTCGCCGGGCACATGGCCGACTGGCAGGAGCTCGTCGCCGACGCCGATTACCGCGCGGCCGCCACGGCCGCCGAACAGTCCGGAGCCTGACGGGAGCGAGCGGCATGACGAGCGCCGTCTGGTGCCGAGCTCCAGCCTCGGTCAGCCGCTCGGTGGCCGAGCAGGTCTCGGCGGGAGCACGCCAACCGGCACCCCGATCTCAGTCGTCGTGCTGCGCGGGCTTGGTGAGGCGGGGCAATCGATCCTCGATCCAATTGGCCAGATCCGAGACTTTGGTCGCCGCCTCCTGACCGAGCTCCGTCAGCGAATATTCGGTGTGCGGAGGCACGACGGGATAGGAGACGCGGGTCACGAGACCATCCCCCTCCAGCCACTGCAACGTCTGCGACAGCATGCGCTCGCTGACGCCCGTCACGCGGCGCTTGAGCGCGCTGAACCGCATCGTCCCGTCCTGCAGCGCGATGAGGATGAGGACGCCCCAGCTTGACGTGACGTGCTTCATGACCTCGCGCGATGGGCATCGCTCCTCGAAGATGTCCCCCCGGCGAAGGCGATCGCTCAGCGACGCGGGCGTGTTCTTGCGAGCTCCAGGCGTCATCAAGCGCTCTTTCATGCTTACGCGGACGTACGTTCTTACGCTCGATCATCTACCATCGTATGTGGACGGTGTCGAACCGAAAGGAAGTATCGCATGTACGCCATCACCGGAGCCAGCGGCCAGCTCGGCAAGCTCGTCCTCGATCGCCTGCTGGCCAAGGCGCCGGCCAGCGAAGTCGTCGCGACCGTCCGCAACCTGGATGACGGTGCCGCGCTGGCCGACCGGGGCGTCACCGTGCGCGTGGGCGACTATGACAAGCCGGAAACTCTCGCGGCGGCGTTCGCCGGGGTCAACAAGCTGCTGCTGATCTCGTCGAGCGAGGTGGGAAAACGCACGCCACAGCACCGGGCGGTCATCGACGCGGCCAAGGCGGCGGGGGTCGAGTTCATCGCCTACACGAGCGTCCTGCACGCTGACAGCTCGCCATTGGGCATGGCGGGAGAGCACCGCGAGACGGAAGCGGCGCTCGCCGCTTCCGGCGTGCCCTATGCGCTCCTGCGCAACGGCTGGTACAACGAGAACCATCTGGCGGGCCTGCCCGCGGTGCTCCAGCACGACGCGCTGCTCGGCTCCGCCAAGAACGGGCGCATCTCGTCCGCCGCGCGCGCCGACTTCGCCGACGCGGCGGTCGCGGTGCTGACCGCCGACGATCAGGCGGGCAAGGTGTATGAATTGGCCGGCGACGACGCGTGGTCGCTCCCCGAGCTCGCCGCGGAGATCGGCAGCCAGGCCGGCCGGACGATCGCCTATCAGGACATGCCGGAGGAGGCCTATGCCGGCGTCCTGAAGCAGGCCGGGCTACCCGATCCGCTGGCGGAGCTCTATGCCGACTCCGATGTCGGCGCCTCGAACGGCGCGCTCTTCGATGACGGACACGCGCTGAGCCGACTGATCGGGCACCCCACGACCCCGATCGCCCGGAGCATCACGGATGCGCTGGCGAAGCAGGGCTGACCCGCGGTGCTGACCGGCCTCGTCCGTTCTTGCATCGCGCCGCGACGACGGGCCGGGGATCGCGTTCGTGCCCGATCAGGCGGCGCGGGCGCACCTCGATGATGGCCAGTGGAGCGACCCCACAAGTGCAAAGTTCACAACACTGCACGAGGGGCGGTACAGACCCGACGTCGGTAGCCCGTGACCACGCATCGCTGAGGCTCGACGAACGACAATTACGCCATGGTGACGCTGCGTCGCACCTGTTTCAGCGCGATGTCGGGGTTCGCGAGTTCTCCACGATCTGCGACTAGGGCATCCGCAACGAGCGCCCTTCCCTGCACATAGTCCCGGGTGGCGTTGACGCAGTCCAGTGCGACGACCCGTCCCTCCTTCAAGTAGATCACGGAGAAGCTGCGCGGCGATGCTGCCGCGTACGACCTCGGTGTCGTATCCCGCCGCTAAGCCGATCGTCTGAAGTTTAAGATCGTACTGGTTCGACCAGAATGACGGGACCACATCATAGGGAGCTGGATCGAGGGTTATCGCCCGCGCGACCGTCATCGCCTGATCGTTCGCGTTCTGCACCGACTCCAGTCTGATCGGCTGCCTTCCAGCATAGACATTGCAGTGCAGGGCGCAGTCTCCGACCGCGTAGACGTTGGGCAGCGACGTCGCGCAGAACGCGTCCACCGCGACACCGTTGCCGCCCTTGGCACCGGCGTCGAGCAAGGGAGTGACCGCCGGGACGATGCCGACGCCGACCACGACCATGTCGCACGGGAAGAGCCTTCCGTCGGCGAGCCGAGCGCCGGTTGCCTGCCCTTGAAAACCCTCGATGCAGTCCACGCCGGTGCCAAGGTGGAGTTCGACGCCTCGCCGCCGGTGTTCAGTCGCATAGAATGCCGAGAGCGTCGGCCCCGCCGCCCTGGCCAGTACGCGATCCTGGGCTTCGAGAACGGTCACCTGCTTGCCCAACTTGCGGAGGACGGCCGCGCTCTCCAGTCCGATATAGCCGCCGCCCACCACGCAGATGCGGTCTGTCGATGGCAGCTCGATCATCATGCGGTCCACGTCAGCCCGGCTGCGCACGGAGTGGACCCGGGCGAGATCATGCCCGGCGCAGGTCAGTCGACGGGCATGTCCCCCCGCCGCCCACACGAGTGTGCCATACCCCATCCTCTCGCCATCGGACGTCGCGACCGTTCGGGCGGTAGGATCGACGGCGACGATCCGGCGTCCGGTCAATATCTCTACGTCACGCTCGGCCCAGAATGCCGGCGGCCTGATGAACAGCCGCTCGAACGGCTTCTCGCCAGCCAGATATTCCTTGGAAAGCGGTGGCCGTTCGTACGGAAGCTCCGGTTCCTCGCCGACGATCGCAATCGTGCCACCGAATTTGCGCTGGCGCAGCGCCGTTGCCGTGCTCGCGCCACCATGGCCGGTGCCGACGATCAGGACGTCAAAGCTTCTCAACGCAGGCGCTCGGCATGCCAGGCGAGATGCTCGGCCATGAAGGTGGAGATGAAAGCGTAGCTATGATCATAGCCTTGCTGAAGGCGCAGCGTCAGGTCGATGCCGGCCCCATCGCAGGCGGCACGCAGTAGCTCTGGGCGCAGTTCGCTCGACAGGAAATCGTCCGCGTCGCCCTGATCGATCAGCAGCTCGCGGACGCGGGCGCCATCCTCGATCAGCGCGACGGCGTCATGCGCTCGCCAGTTCGCCGGGCCACCGCCGAGATACTCCCCAAATGCCTTGACGCCCCATGGGACCTGGGACGGCGCGACGATCGGCGCGAAGGCCGAGACCGCTCGGTAGCGGTCGGGAAAGGACAGCCCGACCGTTAACGCGCCGTGCCCGCCCATCGAATGCCCCATGATCGACTGACGTCGAGGGTCAGCGGGGAAATTCGCACAGATCAGCAGCGGCAGTTCCGCAGTGACATAGGACCACATCGCGAAGTGAGGCGCGAACGGAGGCTGGGTCGCATCCAGGTAGAACCCGGCGCCTTGCCCGAAGTCGTAGGCCGGATCGTCCGCCACGCCTTCCCCGCGCGGCGATGTATCCGGTGCCACGAAGATGAGCCCCAGCTCCGCACAGGCTCGCCGGTATTCGCCCTTGTCCGTGACATTGGCATGCGTGCAGGTGAGGCCCGACAGGTACCAGACGACCGGCAATCGCGCGCCCGAGTCGTGGGGCGGCACGAATACCGAGAAGGCCATCGGCGTGTTCGTCACCGACGAGCGATGGCGGTAGATGCCCTGCGTGCCGCCAAAGGCCCGACTTGTGGAGACGGTCTCGAGCATCAGCCGTCCGCCGCGATCCGCACCGGCAGTCCGTCGAGCTCTTCGATGAAGCGCAGTTGGCAGGACAGGCGCGAGGTCGCGTTGCGATCGGCGGAGCCGTCCAGCAGATCGTCCTCGTCGGCGGTCATCGGCGGCAGCTTGGCAAGCCACTCGTCATCGACATGGACATGGCAGGTCGCACAGCTGCAACAGCCACCACACAATGCCATTAATTCGTCGAAGCCGGCGTCGCGAATCACCTCCATGACCGAGAGCCCGGCCGCGCCGTTGACGGTATGGGTGTCCCCTTCGCGCGTCGTGACGGTCAGCCGAGGCATCAGAACACCACCACCGAGCGAATGCTTTCCCCAGCGTGCATCAGGTCGAAGCCCTTGTTGATCTCGTCCAGCGTCAGGACGTGGGTAATCATCGGGTCGATCGCAATCTTGCCGTCCATGTACCAGTCGACGATCTTCGGCACGTCGGTGCGCCCTTTCGCGCCGCCGAACGCGGTACCGCGCCAGTTGCGGCCGGTGACGAGCTGGAAGGGGCGGGTCGCGATCTCCTTGCCGGCTTCCGCCACCCCGATGATGATGGACGTGCCCCAACCGCGGTGGCAGCATTCCAGCGCGGTCCGCATCACCTCCGTGTTGCCCGTGCAATCGAAGCTGTAGTCCGCGCCGCCATCGGTCAGCGCGACGATCCTCGCGACCGTTTCCTCGCGCGACAGGCCGCGCGCGTTGAGGAAGTCGGTCATCCCGAATCGTTGGCCCCACTCCTCGCGAGCCGGGCTGATGTCGACGCCGATGATGGGCCCAGCGCCCGCGAGACGCGCGCCCTGGATGACGTTGAGGCCGATGCCGCCCAGGCCGAACACGGCGACGCTCTCGCCGACCTGGACCTTGGCGGTCTTGACCACGGCGCCGACGCCGGTAGTGACACCGCAGCCGATATAGCAGCTGGTCTTGAACGGCGCGTCCTCGCGGATCTTGGCAACCGCGATCTCGGGCAGGACGGTGAAGTTCGAGAAGGTCGAGCAGCCCATATAGTGGAAGATCGGCTGGCCTCGGTAGCTGAACCGGCTGGTGCCGTCGGGCATCAGCCCCTTGCCTTGGGTCGCGCGGATCGCGGTGCAAAGATTGGTCTTGCCCGAGAGGCACGACTTACATTGGCGGCATTCGGGCGTGTAGAGTGGAATGACGTGGTCGCCGGGCGCTACCGACGTCACGCCGGCGCCGACCTCGCGCACGATCCC
>CAXTWJ010000088.1:0-9072 GCA_964247925.1 uncultured Sphingomonas sp. | reverse complement strand
CTGTCGCCACCGCGATCGGGAAAGGTGTACATCTCCTTCGACACCACGTCCGTGGCCTCGCCGATCGAGCGCGCGAATACCTCCGTCGCCTCGAACACCGGCACGTCGACGCGCTGGAAACAGTACAGCCCGCGCACGCGCTCGAACGTCGCCAGCACGTGCGCGAACCGCCGCTGTTCCTCGCCGAAGATGTCCTGGGTGCCGCGCACACGGCGGGGAGTGTTGGCCATGAAGCGGCGCTATCTAGGCGAGCGCGCGCGCGAACGCTAGCAGGGCGCATGCGCGTGATCGACGACCTCAAGCTCGGCAAGCGGCTGATGCCGCCCCGCTTCCTCCTGTTCTGCGTGCTGCTGGCGGCGGGCCTGCTGCTGGGCATCCCGCGGCTGGGCGCCGGACGCGGGATCATGACCGCGTTCGACGTCGCCGCGAGCGTGTTCCTGGTCAGCCTGTCCGGCCTGCTGCGCCGGGGCGAGGCGGATCAGATGCGCCACGCCGCGCGCGAGAACGACGCGAACCGCGCGCTGCTGCTGGCGATCACGGGCGTGGTGTCGCTCGCCATCCTGGTGGCGGTGGCGGGCGAGCTGAAGGGGTCCAGCGACCGGATCGTCACCACGCTGGTGATCGCGACCCTGGCGCTTGCCTGGGCGTTCTCCAACGTGATCTACGCGCTGCACTACGCGCATCTTTATTATGGCGACGACGACGGGAACGGCGCGGACAACAAGGGGCTGGACATCCCCGACGCGGACGAGCCCAGCTACTGGGACTTCATCTATTTCTCGTTCACGCTGGGCATGACCTTCCAGACCTCGGACGTGGACATCAAGACCACGCGGATGCGCGTGATCGCGATCGGTCAGTGCCTGGCGGCGTTCGTGTTCAACCTGGGCGTGATCGCCTTCACGATCAACGTGCTGGGCGGCGGGCATTAAACGTCTGGACGCCCGGGTCGTTCGCCGCTTTAAGGCCGCGTCCTCCCTTCAGCCGAAAGCTCGCCCATGATCCGTGCCGGCCTCGCCGCCCTGCTGCTCTCCGCCGCCGCTCCCGCGCTCGCTCAGGTGCCCGCCGGCAACTCCGCGCCGCAGCCGGTGCCGCTGCCGCCGGCGCTGCCGGTCGCGCAGGACGTCGCCTTCCCCGGCACGATCGCGCTCGACATCGACGCGACGAACGCCGCGCAGGGCGTGATCGAGGTGAAGGAGAGCATCCCGGTCAGCCAGGCGGGCGACACGGTGATCTGGTATCCGCGCTGGATCCCGGGCAACCACGCGCCGTCGGGCCAGCTGGAGAAGGTGACGGGGCTGAAGTTCCGCGCCGGCGGCGTCGAGCTGCCGTGGCGCCGCGACCCGGTGAACCTCTACGCCTTCCACATCGACGTCCCCGCCGGCGCGAAGAAGGTGGAGGCGACGTTCCAGTTCGTCGGCGGCACCAAGACCGATCAGGGCTCCGTCTTCTCGTCCGCCGACATGATGCGGCTGCAATGGATCTCCACCAGCCTTTATCCAGCCGGCTATTTCGTCCGCCAGATCCCGGTCGCGGCGACGGTGAGGTATCCCGACGGCTTCACCGCCGTCTCCGCCGTGCCCGCGACGCGCAGCGGCTCGACCTATCGCTACCAGACCACGAACTACGAGGTGCTGATGGACTCGCCGGTGCTGGCGGGTCGCTACTACAAGGGCTGGGCGCTGACGCCGCGCGTGACGCTGGACACCTTCGCCGACCGGCCCGACGAGCTGGTGGCGACGCCCGCGCAGATCGACGCGCACCGGCGCCTGGTCGATCAGGCGATAAAGCTGTTCGGCGCGCAGCATTACGACAACTACCATTTCCTGTTCTCCATCTCCGACCAGCTGAGCGGATCGGGGCTGGAGCACCACCGGAGCTCCGAGGACGGGGTGAAGCTGGGCTATTTCACCGACTGGGATGCCAACATCCAGACCCGGAACCTCCTGCCGCACGAGTACAGCCACAGCTGGGACGGCAAATACCGCCGCGGCGCGGACCTCTGGACCCCGACCTACGACTACCCCATGCGCCCGCAATATCTGTGGGTCTATGAAGGCGGGACGCAGTTCTTCGGCTATGTGCTGCAGGCCCGCTCGGGGCTCGTCACGAAACAGGACACGCTGGACCAGCTCGCCAGCATCGCGGCCCTGCTCGACACGAACCCGGGCCGCCGCTGGCGCAACCTGGTCGATACCACCTATGACGAAAGCATCAACGCGCGCCGGCCCAAGGGCTGGGCCAGCTGGCAGCGCGGCGAGGACTATTACAACGAGGGCCTGCTGATCTGGCTGGAGGTCGATTCGATGCTGCGCGAGAAGTCGCGGGGCGCCAAGTCGATCGACGACTTCGCCCGTGCCTTCTTCGGCATGCGCGACGGCGACTATGGCGAGCTGACCTACACGATCGACGACGTGGCCGCGACGCTGAACGGCGTGGTCCCGTACGACTGGAAGGGGTTCCTGACGCAGCGCACCACCGAACTCGCCACCGGCGCGCCGCTGACCGGGCTGACACGCAACGGCTATCGCCTGGTCTATACCGACCAGCCGACCAAGGTGTCGCAGCAGGGCGCCAAGACGCGCGGGGCGGACTACACCTACTCGGTCGGGCTCAACGCCGATCCGCAGGGCAACATCACCAACGTCCTGTGGAACGGCCCGGCCTACAAGGCGGGGCTGGCGATCGGGACGCAGATCCTGGCCGTCGGCGATTCCGCCTATTCGCCCGAGCGGATGAACGCGGCCGTGACCGCCGCCAAGGGAGGGCACCAGCCGATCACGCTCACCGTCAAGCGCGGCGACCGGATCACCACCGCGTCGATCGACTATCATGGCGGCCTGCGCTACCCGCACCTGGCCAAAGTGGGGACCGGCGTGACCGGGCTCGATCGCCTGCTCACAGCCAAGTAAGAAGAAGGGGTCATATGCGTATCGATCTGATCCCGGTGGGCAAGAGCCCGCCGGACGACCTGAACGTCATCATCGAGGTGCCGACCGGCGGCGAGCCGGTGAAATACGAGTTCGACAAGGCGTCGGGCGCCTTGTTCGTCGATCGCATCCTGCACACGCCGATGCGCTATCCGGCGAACTACGGCTTCGTGCCGCACACGCTGTCGCCCGATGGCGACCCGCTGGACGCGCTGGTGATCGCGCGGTCGCCCTTCATCCCGGGCTGCGTCGTGCGGGCGCGGCCGATCGCGGTGCTCAACCTGGAGGACGAGGCCGGCGGCGACGAGAAGCTGGTCTGCGTGCCGGTCGACTCCACCTTTCCTTATTACTCCAACGTCGGCGAACGGGCGGACATGCCCGAGATCGTGTTCGAACAGATCGAGCACTTCTTCACCCACTACAAGGATCTGGAGAAGAAGAAGTGGGTCCGCGTCGGCACCTGGGGTGACGCGCACGAGGCGCGGCGCATCACGCTGGAGGCGATCGAACGGTACAAGGAGGCCAAGCACGCCGGCGACCCGGCGCCGGGCGAGGACGCGCAGGGCTGACGGATCAGGCGCCGCGCGCGGCTCGTGCCTTGCGCGGCGCCCTCGCGCCCGCCTCCAGCGCCAGGGTCGCCCAGCGCCGGAGAATGTCGGCGTCGTCGTAACAGTCCTCCGGCGCGCGGCGATCATTCATGCTGCCCGGCCGTCCCTCACCCATTGGAGACCGTTGAAAAAGGCCTGCCCGAAATCGGCGTGGCGGATGGCTGGTGACGCCGGACACCGGAGGATGCGGCGCGTATCAGGCCGGCGCGGCATTTCGGGCGAGCAGCTGGAGGTTGTACGCCGCGGCAGCCATGGTGAACTCCTCGGCGGCGCCGGCGAGGCCCCGCAGCTTGAGCGTTCGTAGCCCCAGATTGCGTTTCAGGTGGCCGAACACGCGCTCGATCCGCTGTCTTCGACGCCGTGCGTGCACATAGGCGTCGGTGCCGGCAAGGGCGCGCACGGTATCGCGGGCTTCCTCGCTGACGAGCCGCGTGACGCCCCGCTTCGGACCGATGGTGCATTGCGGCTTCAGCTCACAGGGCGCGCAATCGGCCGCCCGGCTACGGTAGACGCGCACCTGCTTGGTCCGGTTGGTGCCGCAATAGCCGAGCGACTTGTCCGCCGGACAGCGGTAGGCATCCGCTTCTCGGTCGTAGCGGAAGGCATCCCGGGTGAAGAAGGCGTCCCGCTGGCGGGTCCGGTCGATGACCGGGATGTATGGCGTGATGTTCCGGTCGATCAGCCAGCCGAGCAGCGGACCGCTACCATACGCCTTGTCGGCCGAGATATTGGCGGGTTCGATGCCCAGCTTGGTGCCGGCGCGTGACACAAGCGTCCGGGTCGCCGCTACCTCGGCTGCGAAGCGGGCGGGCGTCGCCTCCACGTCGAGGATGCAGTCGGTGTCGAGGTCGAGCAGGGGGTTGATGGCGTATGCGTAGCGCGCCGGTCCGTGCTTGCAGGTGCGCGCCGCCTGCGGGTCGGTCGGCGAGATACTGGTCGGATCGACGGGTGCAGGTTCATCGGGATCTGGCGGCAACGCGGCATCGAGCGCGGCCAGATATTCGGCGACGGGCCGCGATATGCTTTCCCCGGCACGAAGCTCGTCTGCGGCATCGGCCCCCTTCAGCTTCTTCTCGCGGCTGGCGTCGGCGTGATCGTGCTGCCGTCCACCGCCAAGTCGCGCCCCGCTACCAGCCCGGCCGCGGCGCACCGCGCGACTACTTGCTCGAATAGCAGACGATGTAGGTCGCAGGCGCGGAAGCGGCCGTGCCGGTTCTTGGAGAAGGTCGAATGGTCGGACACCCGGTCAGCCAGATCGAGCCGGCAGAACCAACGATAGGCGAGGTTGAGGTGCACCTCCTCGCACAGGCGGCGTTCCGAGCGAATGCCGAACAGGTAGCCGATCAACAGCATCCTGAGCATCAGTTCCGGATCGATCGAGGGCCGCCCGCTCGTGCTGTAGCTCGCCGCCAGCGCCTCGCGCACAAAGCCAAAGTCGAGCAGCCCGTCCACGCGCCGGAGCAGGTGATCGGCGGGCACATGATCGTCGAGCCGGAAGCCGTAGAACAGCAAGCCTTGCGCCACCTGCCGACCCATCATCGCCCGCACTCCCAGCTGCTTGGATGGAGTGAATCATCTCGTGCGAACAGCCGCAAGCAGTAGTTTTCAACAGCCTCGAACGGTTGTGACACCTCCCGTAGCCTCGCGACTGCCGCACATTAGCTGACGATCAACCATCGACCTGTATGATAACAGACGGAGGAATCGCAGATGCTGTTTGTCGCGAGAATGTTCGTAGCTTGGATATTAGCGATTTTAGGTTCGGCCCTCATCGCGACTATCATCGGTCAAGGTCCTGCATCCAAAGGCGACCTTACCGAGGGCATCTTGGGAATCGGGCTGATAATCGGCCTTCCGATGCTGATTTTCGCAGCCTTGATTGCGCTGCCGTTGTCGTTTTATCTCACGAACATCCGACCGAACTGGCTGTCCGGAATCTGCGCTGCGCTTATCTTCGCAGGCGTCGCCGCGGCGCTGTCGATGGCGATTTTCCCATCCGGGTGGAAGGGCGCTGCGCAAGCACTGATCATCTTTTCAGCCCTTCTCGGCCTGTTCTGGGGATTGACTGGATACGTAATGACCCGCTCCCCAGCCGCGGGTTGAACGTCCTCACTCTTGGCGTCCGTTCCTTTTTTCAACAGTCTCATTGAGTAGGTGAACCGCTCGGCGCCGGCCTCGTCCCACCATGCGTCGCTGACCGCGTCCGCCTTGAACCACAGCTGATCCTCGGCGACGATGGCGAACACCGTGCCGTCATGGTAGAGCGTTCGCCCGCCCATCATCGCCCGACCGGTGACCTGGCCGAGCGGCGCCATCGCCTCCTCTACCCAGGCGACCAGGCCCACATCGGCCGCCATCAGCCCCGGCCCGCCAGCCGCGCCAGCGCGTCACCCGTGACCCGCTGGACCGTCCATTCGTCCATCCCGACCGCCCCCATCGACCGGTAAAAGGCGATCGCGTTCGCGTTCCAGTCCAGCACCGACCATTCGAACCGCGCGCAGCCGCGATCGAGCGCGATGCCGGCGAGGTGGCGCAGCAGCGCGGTGCCGACGCCCCGCCCGCGCGCGGCTGGCGTGACATACAGATCCTCCAGATACAGGCCGCGCCGCCCCGTCCAGGTCGAGAAATCGTGGAAGAACAGCGCGAACCCCAGCGGCTCGCCGTCCTCCGCGATCACCGCCTCAGCGGCGGGCGCGGGGCCGAACAACGCCTCCCGCATGTCGGCCTGCGTCGCCGTGACCGCGTCGGGCTCGCGCTCGAACAGCGCCAGCTCGCGCACGAAGCGCAGGATCGTGGGGACGTCGGCCGGCTTCGCCGACCGGATGGTGACGTCGCTCACGACAGCGCCTCCTCTGCCGGCGGACCGGCCTGACGGATCGCCAGCACGCAGCCGCCGACGATCAGCACCGCGCCCGCCAGCGTCGCGGGCGTCAGCACCTCGTCGAAGAACCACCAGCCGAGCAGCGAGAGCCACAGGAAGCCCGTATATTCGGTCGGCAGCAGCACGGCCGCGGCCGCGCGCGCATAGGCCCAAGACAGCAGCAGCAGCGAGCCGCTCGCGAAGACCGCCGCGCCGGCGAGCAGTGGCCATTGCCCGGTCGTCGGCCACACCGCCGCCGCCGGCGCGAACGGCAGCAGGCAGGCGAGCACCGTGCCGGTCTGGAAAAAGGCGATCTCGCGCGGGTCCGCCCGCTGCGCCTGATGCCGCTGCAGCACCAGGTTGACGGCATAGAGCAGCGCGGACGCGATCACCGCCGTGACGCCCTCCGCGACGCGCGGCCCATGCGGGGCGTCCAGCCGCCCCCACACGATCGCGCCGACGCCCGCCAGCCCCAGGCACGATCCCGCCACCGCGCGCGCCGTCACCGGCTCGCCCAGCGCCAGGCCGGCAAGCAGCAGTGCCACCAGCGGCGCGAAGAAGGAGATCGCCACCGCCTCGGCCAGCGGCACCAGGGTGATGCCGTGGAACCACAGCACCGCCATGGCGGCGACCACCACGCCGCGCCCGTCGTCCAGCCGCATCAGCGGGGCGGCCGGGCCAGACAGGCCCCGTCGCAGCCCATAATCCGCCCGTGACCAGCACGCCCACCGCCGTGCGCCACAGCAGCGCGCTGTACGCGCCCATGGCGAGGCCCAGCCGCTTCATCAGCGCGTCCATGCAGCAGAAGATCGCGATGCCGCCGCACGCGACGGCGAAGGCGATGGGGGGCGAGGTCCGCTGCACCCGGCTCCGCTTATCGGCAACGGACCCTAGCGCAAGACCATCGTGTCGCCGGTCACCCGCATCTCCACCCGGCTCAGATAGGTTTGCCCGAGCAGCGATTCGCCAAGCCCTTCCAGCACCACCGCCTCGATCGACCCGGCGGGGCGGTCGCCCACCGCCACGTCGTCCAGCATCACCAGCTGTCCCCGCGTCGGCCCCGACGCGCCCAGCCCCACGACCTGGAACTGGCTCGGGTCGATCGGCAGGCCCAGCCGCCGCGCATCCTCGACCGTCAGCGCGACGGTGGTCGCGCCGGTATCGACCAGCATGGGGACGGGCTGGCCGTTGATCGTCGCGTCGGCGATGAAATGCCCGTTCGCCGCGCGTCGCAGCGTGACGCCGTCGCCCTGCCCGGGCACCAGCATCGGCTCGCCGGGACGATGGGGAACCGGCGCGGGCGCTACCGGTGTCGCTGCCACGGCCGTGCTCGCGCCAGGCGTCGCGGCGCTCGGCGACGCCGATACCGAGGGCGACGGCGCCCGCAGGCCGATGACCGCGCCGACCATCACGATACCGATCAGGAGAGCGGGAAAGCCACGCATGACGGCCGAGATAGGCGTCGAGGCGTTAGCAAGCGCCTAAAAACGATGCGGCTCTTGCTCAACGGATCAGGTGAATGGTGACGCCCACATCAGCCTCGGCAAGCCGTTTATCGGCGGTGTACATCGGCCATCCCACCGAGCTGGCGAGGGCCATGCAGGCGCGATCACCAAGAGATGCCCCCAAGTGGCGGGTCGGCGCGCAGGGCGGCGGTGGCGATGGCCAACGCACGGTCGAACGGTACGACCGTCATCTCAAAGCGCCGCAGTGCCCGCAAAACCTGGTCGGCGTCGGCGCCGCGCTCCTCGCCCCGCGCGCAGCTCTCGGCGAGGTTGACCGCCAGCATGGAACTGCCGCGCAGCACGCGGATCGCGATGTCGGCGCCCGGCTCGTCAAGGAGCACGGCGAGCAGCGCGGATGCGTCAATGACCGCGCTCACTCGTCCGGCCAGTCGTTGCGCTTGTCGGTCAGGAACTGTTCAACCGAATAGTCGGGGCCCACGGCGGCACGGAAGCGAAGCTGTTCCTCCTTCACGACCTGCGCGAAGGTCTTCACCGAGATTCCGCCGCCGTCCTCGCGCTCGATCGCGACCGTATCGCCGTCCTTGATGTCGAACTCGCGACGCAGGTCGGCCGGGATGACGATCTTGCCGCCAGCGATCACCTTTGCATGGTAGGTCACGTCCATTCTCCCAGGACCTGACCAGTATCACAGGACCTATGCCGCCGCGAGCGTCCTTGCCTCGTCGGCCGCGTCGATCTCCGCCGCCTTGGCCTCGACCAGGCGGACGATGTGGTCGATCATGCCCTCGTCCTGGACATGGTGGTCGGTCACGCCCGACAGATAGACCATGTGCCGGCCGTTGCCGCCGCCGGTGATGCCGATGTCGGTCTCGCGCGCCTCGCCGGGGCCGTTCACCACACAGCCGAGCACCGACAGGCTCATCGGCGTGCGAATATGCGTCAACCGCTCCTCCAGCGCCTGCACCGTGCGGATCACGTCGAAGCCCTGGCGCGCGCAGCTGGGGCAGCTGACCACGCGCACGCCGCGGTTGCGGATGCCCAGCGACTTCAGGATCTCGAACCCGACGCGGACCTCCTCCTCCGGCTCGGCGGACAGCGAGACACGGATCGTGTCGCCGATTCCGAACCACAGCAGCGCGCCGATGCCGATCGCCGACTTGACGGTGCCGCCGACGAAGCCGCCCGCCTCGGTGATGCCCAGGTGCAGC
>CAXTWJ010000087.1:0-9078 GCA_964247925.1 uncultured Sphingomonas sp. | reverse complement strand
GACGACACCCGCGCCGCGATCGAGGCAATCAAGGCCGAGCTGGGCGCGAGCGGCATGAAGGACATGGGTCGGGTCATGGCCGAGCTGAAGGCGCGTCATGCGCAGAGCCTCGACATGAGCAAGGCGAGTGCGGCGGTGAAGGCGGCGCTGAACTGATCGCGCCGCGCCCGCGGGGGGATGGCGATCCCGGGGCTCCCCGTCGCGACCGATCCATGATAGCCGGGTAGAATCGCGCGCATGAGCCTGTCGCCCGCCTTCCTCGACGAGTTGCGCGCGCGCACGTCGCTGTCGGCGCTGATCGGCAAGACCACGAAGCTGAGCAAGGCCGGGCGCGAGATGCGCGGCTGCTGCCCGTTCCACAACGAGAAGACGCCCAGCTTCTACGTCAACGACGACAAGGGCTTCTATCACTGCTTCGGCTGCTCGGCGCATGGCGACGCGATCCGCTGGATGACCGACCAGCGCGGCCTGCCGTTCATCGACGCGGTCAAGGAGCTCAGCGCGGCCGCCGGGCTGGAGGTGCCCGCCCCCGACCGCCAATCCGCCGAGCGGCAGGAGCGCGCGAAGGGCCTGCACGACGTCACCCAAGCCGCCGCCGACTGGTTCACCGCGCAGCTCGGCGGCCTCGACGGCGCCGACGCCCGCACGCTGCTCGCCAAGCGCGGCATCACCGACGCGACCGCCCGGGCGTTTGGCTTCGGCTACGCCCCCGATGCGCGCGGCCGGCTGCGCACCGCGCTCAAGGAGTTCGGCGACCCCCTGCTGATCGAGGCCGGCCTGCTGATCCAGGTCGAGGGCAAGGAGCCGTACGACCGTTTCCGCGGCCGCCTCATCATCCCCATCCGCGACCCGCGCGGCCGCGTGATCGCGTTCGGCGGCCGCATCATCGGCGACGGCGAGCCAAAATACCTCAACTCCCCCGACACCCCGCTCTTCGACAAGGGCCGCACGCTCTACAATCTCGACCGCGCCGCCCCCGCCGCGCGCCGGTCCGCGCGGATGATCGTGGTCGAGGGCTATCTCGACGCCATCGCCCTCGCCCAGGCCGGCATCGGCGAGGCCGTCGCCCCGCTCGGTACCGCGCTGACCGAGACGCAGCTCGACCGCCTGTGGCGCCATGTCGATGTCCCGCTCCTATGCTTCGACGGCGACGCCGCCGGGCAGAAGGCTGCCTTGCGCGCCGCCCACCGCGCGCTGCCCCTGCTGGCACCCGGTCGCAGCCTGTCCTTCGCGACGCTGCCCGCCGGCCAGGATCCCGACGACCTCGTCCGCGCCGGCGGTGCCCCCGCGATGGAGCAGCTGCTCCGCCAGCCCGAGCCGCTGGTCGAGCGGTTGTGGGCGAGCGAGCTGGCGCGCGAGCCGCTCGACACCCCCGAACGCCGCGCCGGCCTGCGCCAGCGGCTGACCGACCTCGCCGACACGGTCGCGCACCCGGGCGTGCGCGCCGAATACCTCGCCGACTTCCGCCGTCGCTTCGATGCGCAGTTCGCACCGCAGCGCCGGCCCTTCGTCCCACGCGGTTCGCGCCCCCAAGGCCGAACGGCGCGCGGCTGGAAGGAACCGATCGCCCCCGTCACCGCCGACGCGCACGCCGTCCGGGCGAGCGGCCTCGATCCCGTGCTCGCCAGGGCGGTGCTCGCCGGGCTGATCCGCCACCCGGCCGAGATCGCGCGCCACATGGAGGTGCTGGGCTCCCTCAAGCTCGCTGATCCCGTGCTCGGCCGCCTGTTCGAGGCGGTGGTGGACGTGGCGGTCGCCGACCATGCGCTCGACAGCACCCGCCTGCGCGCCACGCTGGCCGGCTCCGGCTTCGACGGCATCGCGGCCGAGCTGCTGCGCGCCGATCGCATGGCCTATTCCTTCGCGGTACCCGGCTCTGATCCGGCCCGCGCCAGCGCCGACCTGGATCAGGTGATCGGCATGATGGTGGCCGAACCGGAGGTCAACGCGGCGCTCGCCGAGGCGACGGCGGAGATGAAATTGCATTTCACGGACGAGGCTTACGCCAGGCAGGTGGCGCTGGTCCGTGAGAAGCAGGCGTTGGAATCTCAGCTTGCCAACCTATGTCAAGCAAACGAAGACGCCCGCGCGACAGCGATTGAGACCGGGCTTGAGGACGATTGATGGCAGCGAAGGCAATGACGCAGGCGGACACGGTCGAGGCGCCCGAGACGGGCGACGCCCCCCTGCTCGACCTCAATGACGCGGAGCTGAAGAAGCTCGTCGCCCGCGCGAAGAAGCGCGGCTACGTCACCGTGGACGCGCTCAACGCCACCCTGGGCGAGATGACGACCGACCAGATCGAGGACGTCATGTCGGCGCTCAACGAGATGGGCGTCAACGTCGTCGAGAACGAGGAACAGGGCGAGGACGGCGACGAGGAGCAGCCGGCCGAGGACGAGGTCGAGACCGTCGATGTCGAGCAGGACGCGCCCGCCATCGAGAAGAAGAAGGAGACGGTGGATCGCACGGACGATCCCGTCCGGATGTACCTGCGCGAGATGGGCGCGGTGGAGCTGCTCAGCCGCGAGGGCGAGATCGCGATCGCCAAGCGGATCGAGGCGGGCCGCGACACGATGATCCTGGGCCTGTGCGAATCGCCCATCACCTTCAACGCCATCATCGACTGGTCCACCCAGCTCAACGAAGGCACGATGCAGCTGCGCGAGATCCTCGATCTCGACGCGATGCTGTCCAAGGGCCCGTCCGCCGAACAGGTGGAAAGCGCGGAGGACGCGGGCGACGAGATCAGCGAGAAGACCGCCGGCACGACCTTCAAGGAAGAGGAGGACGTGAAGGAGGAGCGCGCGATCGACGAGGACGAGGACGAGCTGACCGAACGTCGTGCCCCCCGCCCGTCGGACGACGAGGAGGAGGACAACACCCTGTCCCTCGCGCAGATGGAGGAACAGCTCAAGCCGCAGGCGCTCGAGCGCTTCGCCAGCATCACCGCGCTGTTCAAGAAGTTCGCCAGGCTGCAGCAGTCGCGCCTCACCGCGATGGCGGCGGGCGGCGAGCTGTCGGCCGCCGACGAGCGCCGATACCAGCGCTTGCGCGAGGAGCTGACCGCGGAGGTCGAGAGCGTCCAGTTCCACAACGCCAAGATCGAATATCTCGTCGATCAGCTCTATGCCTTCAACCGCCGCCTGACCGCGCTGGGCGGCCAGATGCTGCGCCTGGCCGAGCGCCACAAGGTGCCGCGCAAGGACTTCCTCGACCGCTATGTCGGCCACGAGATGGACGACACGTGGCTCGGCTCGGTCGCGAAGCTCGACAGGAAATGGACCGCCTTCGTCACCAACGAGACCGGCGCCGTTGACCGCATCCGCGGCGAGATCAGCGAGATCGCGCAGGCGACCGGCATGGCGCTCCCCGAGTTCCGCCGCATCGTAAACACGGTGCAGAAGGCGGAGCGCGAGGCGCGCATCGCCAAGAAGGAGATGGTGGAGGCGAACCTGCGCCTCGTCATCTCGATCGCCAAGAAATACACCAACCGCGGGCTGCAGTTCCTGGACCTGATCCAGGAAGGAAACATCGGCCTGATGAAGGCGGTGGACAAGTTCGAATACCGCCGCGGCTACAAGTTCTCGACCTACGCGACGTGGTGGATCCGCCAGGCGATCACCCGCTCGATCGCCGACCAGGCGCGCACGATCCGCATCCCGGTCCACATGATCGAGACGATCAACAAGCTGGTCCGCACCAGCCGCCAGTTCCTCCACGAGCAGGGCCGCGAGCCGACTCCGGAAGAGATGGCGGAGCGCCTCTCCATGCCGCTGGAGAAGGTCCGCAAGGTGATGAAGATCGCCAAGGAGCCGATCAGCCTCGAGACGCCGATCGGCGACGAGGAGGACAGCCATCTCGGCGACTTCATCGAGGACAAGAACGCGGTCATCCCGGTCGACGCCGCGATCCAGGCGAACCTCAAGGAGACGGTGACGCGCGTGCTGGCCTCGCTCACCCCGCGCGAGGAGCGCGTGCTCCGGATGCGGTTCGGCATCGGCATGAACACCGACCACACGCTGGAGGAGGTCGGCCAGCAGTTCTCCGTTACCCGCGAGCGCATCCGCCAGATCGAGGCCAAGGCGCTGCGCAAGCTCAAGCACCCCAGCCGGTCGCGCAAGATGCGGAGCTTCCTGGATCAGTAGGGTCCGGGAAGCCTCACGGCGCCAGGTGGCGATGCGCGGCTTTGTTGTCGTACCGAAAAGGATGGTGTTTTGGGGAATGAGGCTGCGCGTTAAATCGACTGAAATGGTTCGCGCCTAGACCACCGCAGTCGAAAAGCAGACGAGGGCGGGTATGAGCTTCGGGCGCAGGAAGATAATGCCGGAGGCAGTTCGCCGAATGGATGCGACACCTCAAGCGCCGCGTACAGCAAGCACCGCGACAGCCGAAAACACCGATCCGATCGAAAAACTTAGGCATGCCGGACGGACTTTGTTCGATTACGTATACCGGTCTGTCAGAGACGAGAAGGGCGCCCGAATCGAGGACGTGATTGGGATTTTGGCATCCAACGGCGGATTCGCCTGCATCTTCGGCGTGTTACACTTCCTCGATGGCACGGGCCGCACCCCGGAGTCGGTCGGCATGGTCACGGCGCGCGACGCAGCTGGCGAGACCTACTATTTTGGCGACCTGCCCAACACGGCCCTGCTCGAAAGCGAACTCGCGCTACTCAGCCTTGCCTGGGGCGCTGCACAAGCCAATGGAGCTCAGCTTTCCAAGAACGACAGCGACGACGTGCTCCGCCACGTCGCATCCACCATCAAAGCCGGCGGGTTCGGCGAGCCTCGCCTTTCGCGTAATCACATGCCGCGCGATCTCCCGATCAACTACGTCGAAGGGCTTTGGCTCAAGCTAGCCTACGTGCTCGACCTCTGCGAAGTGCCGGTGACCCGCCGATCAGCAGCTTTCGGATTTGCGATCCAGCAGGCGATCGACATCAGCGCGCAAGTTCTCGATCCTTTCATCGCCGCGCGTATCGCCGCCGAGTGCGCGGTGCCGATGGCGAAGCTAGACCCTAAGAGGTTCGGCTTTTCCGTCCAGGCCGGTTACAATCCGGTCGCCGACGCGGTGCGGCGAGCGGGTCTTTGAGGGCCGCCCGGCTGACTGAACCGTTAGCGAGTATCAGTCTGTAGTACGTTGGCCGCTCCGCTTTCCCGAAATGGAACCTCAATCGAGAAGGCGAGCGTCGGCTGGGCAATGACGATAGAAGGTCGAGAGACCGACTCGGAGGAGCTTGGCTATTTTCGCAGGCTTGTCGCCTGCCGCGAGCAGCTTGCGCGCGGTGTCGATCTTGTCGGGCGTCATTGCTGCCCTTCGGCCACCACCAGTGCCACCCTTCGCGCGAGCTGCCGCCAACCCGGCGATCGTGCGCTCTTTAACCAGCTCGCGCTCCATTTCCGCGACTGAAGCGAGAATATGAAACAACAGTCGCCCGGACGAAGTAGCCGTGTCGAACCCATCTGTAAGGGAGCGGAAGTCCACATCGCGGGCGGACAGGCCCGCTGCCAACTCGACAAGTCCTCGGATTGAGCGGCCGAGCCGGTCGAGCTTTCAGATCACGAGCGTGTCCCCCGCACGTGCAAAGTGCAGCGCTTCGCCCAAACCCGGTCGATCCGCTTTTGCCCCGCTCGCCTTGTCAGTGAACAACCTCTCGCAGCCAGTCTTCGCCAGCGCATCGATTTGCAGCGTCAGATCTTGCTCGGTCGTGGAGACACGGGCGTAGCCGATCAGCATGGTTGCGCTCCTCACGTCGGGAAGGGTGGCTCTCCGACACCGGCGATAAGCCGGTGCGCGGCATCGTCGACGAGCGGGGGCGATGCCAGAACGACCGACGTGGCGACCTGCCGCTCCGGCACGTTCCAGTAGGTGCGGAGCAGCGGCGCGACGTCGTCGTCGGCAACGCGCGCGAAGCCGTGACGCTCGTAGAAGCGGATTGCCCAAGTGGCCGCCGCCCATGTGCCTATCAGTATCGGCCTGTCCGCATTGCCACACAGATGCCGGAGCAGCCGTGCGCCGATGCTGTGGCCCTGCCACGCGGGCAGGAGATAGGCGTGGCGGATGAGATCGACGTTGCCCCGGCGCTGCACGCCCATGACGCCGACCAGGTGGCCATCGGCTTCGTACCCGCTGAACGTGACGCCGTCGGCCATCTCGGAAGCCAGTTCGTTGGCCGGCATGTACGGTTCGTGCCAGCGATCGGGGGGGATGACCCCTCGATAGGCTTCGGCCGCGGCGTTGATGATCGCCAGCATGGTCTCGGCATCAGCGGGGCCACATTCGCGAATGCCAACCCCGGCCTGCTCCTGCTCCGCCATATCCCTCGCCTCCAGTCGTCTGACCGGATCGGACTAGGGGGAGCGACCTGCCGCGTTCTTGGACGATATTGCACGGTGATAGCGGAATGCCTCCGCATAGACACCGGGCGTGAAGCCATGCCGCGCGACGAAGACGCGGTGCATATGGCTCTGGTCGGCGAAACCCGCACCTATCGCGGCATCGACCAGTGTAGAGCCATGCCGGATCAGGTTGCGCGCCGTATCGAGACGACGCTGCATCACATAGGCGTGCGGTGTCAGTCCGGTCAGGCGCGCAAAACCGCGCACGGTCTGGTAGCGGCTGAGCCCGGCGAACGCGGCAAGCTCCGTCAGGCTATGGGGGCGAGCAGGCGCGTCGTCGATCCGTTCGCGCGCCTGTGACAGCCGGCCGCCAGTACCAGCCTTGTGCCGCACCAAGCCGAACAGTCCGGCGAGCAGCGTGAGCAGGCGTTCCTCGAAGGCGGACTCCCCGTGCGGGTGCAGCGCAGCCCGTCGCGTCGCCATGAACAGGCGGGCGAGCCGCGGATCGTCGACGACGGGCGCGTGCAACTCGCGCGTCGCAAGTCTTCCTTCCTCCGAGTCGGCGACGACCGCGCCGACGGCATCCTGTGTCAGGTAGAGCATCGACCAGGATCGCGCCGCCCCGATCGGTGCCCCGTCGTGCAGTTCGGCAGGGTTCACGGTGATGAGGTTGCCGCGAACCGCCTCGACCGGCCCGCGGCCGCTCGCTGATCGCTGCGCCCCGTCCGTCATAAGGCCCACACCAAACTCATCATGGACATGGCGCGCGAAAGACCTAGCCGAACACGCATCCACGGCGACTACCGTGCCCGAACAGGATGGCCGGACGTGGAAGCTCTCGTGTTTCATGCGTTCACATCATGCTCACCGATGTTCGAGGCGGGAAGAGGCCTGTCTCACCGAGGATGGTATTCGGGAAACTCGCCGGCGGCGGCGAGAGACCTATCGCAGGCTGGTACTACGCCGGACACCGTCAAGGATGATCGAGACGGCGAGCTGGCGGCGCTCCTCCGTCGTCTCCGCGCCCAGGCTACAGCCGCTCACGCTGGGGAGCTGGGCCAGGAACATGACATCCTGCCAGCCGATGCCGGCGCGTAGGTAGGGCGCCGCCCGACCGCAGAGCTGCTGCACGGCCTTCAACAGCTCGCCCCGTGCTGCCTCGACCTTGGCGCTTGCTTGCAGGCCAGCCCGCGAGGACAGGCCGGCATGACGACACATCCGGTCGGCCAGGACCCGGAAGAACCGCTCGAACGCCCCCCAGGCATCCAGGCTCGCCATCGCAGCAACGGCTTCGTCGGTCAGCCCCGACAGGACACTCAGGAGCACGGCCTCCACCAGGACGTCCCGATCGGGAAAGCGCCGGTACACCGTCCCCACGCCGACCCCCGCCGCGTGCGCGATGTCGTGGTAGCTCGCCGCGAAGCCATGGATCGCGAACGCTTCGCGCGCGCCGTCCAGCACCCGGGCCTCGTTGCGGCGCGCATCGGCCCGCAAGCTCATGCGCGCCGCCGGTCTTCCCTGTCACCCATGTCGACGCTCATACAATGCGAAGCAGCAAATGGACAAGTGTCGTCCGCTTCGATAAGTGGACACCTGTTGTCCGCTTGGGAGGAAGGCTTGAAGCAGATCAAGGTCGGCGTGGTCGGCGCGAACGCCGAAAGGAGTTGGGCGAAGGACTCTCATATCCCGGCGATCCGGCAGCTCCCGGGCGTGAGCCTGTCCGCCGTGGCGACGCGCGGCGAAGCGAGCGCCAAGGCGGCAGCCGAGTCGTTCGGGGCGACGCACTGGTTCGCGGATGCCCCATCGCTGTGCCGCAGCGACGCGGTCGATCTGGTCGCCATCTGCGTCAAGGTGCCCGAGCATGAGGCCGTGATCCGGGCGGCGCTGGAGGCCGGCAAGCACGTCTATTGCGAGTGGCCGCTAGGCCGGAGCGCGGCGGAAGCGCAGCGGCTTGCCGACCTTGCCCGGCAAGCGGGGTCGCATCACGCCATTGGCCTGCAAGGCAGCGCCGCCCCCGCTACACGGCGGGCACGCGAGGTGATCGCATCGGGGCGGATCGGACACTTGCGATCGGCACGGATCGTCTCCACCACCGCCGGCTATGCCGCGACGCTGCCGAGTGCCTACGCCTATCTGAACGATCCGGCCAATGGCGCGAACCTGACGACGATCCTGGGCGGACACACGCTCGACCTGGCCGAGCAGCTGCTTGGCGGGGTCGTGACGTTGGATGCCCTCTCCGCGATCCAGCACCCGGTCGTCCGTCTCACCGATACGGACACGATGATCGCGCGGACGACCCCGGACCAGCTGTTCATCCTGTCGCGCCACGAGAGCGGCTGCGTGGCCTCGATCGAGATCGGTGGCGACCGGCCGGCGGGCACGCCGTTCACGTGCGAGATCATCGGCGCGAACGGCACCTTGCGCCTGTCGGGCGGGCATCCGCACGGCTTCCAGGCCGGGAGCCTGCGGCTCGACGTGGATGGGCAGGCCGAGCCTGTCGCGCCGCCGCTCGTCGAAGGCGGCCTCCACGGCGCCGCCGCCAATGTCGCCCAGATCT
Source organism: uncultured Sphingomonas sp. (assembly GCA_964247925.1). Lineage (GTDB taxonomy): Bacteria > Pseudomonadota > Alphaproteobacteria > Sphingomonadales > Sphingomonadaceae > Sphingomonas. The sequence goes on along the minus strand of CAXTWJ010000087.1, from coordinate 174 downwards.
ATGCGGCGCTCGCGAGCGACATTCGCAAGGGAAGCTGGACGGTCCGCGACTTCGCCGCGGCGGCGCGCCTGACCAACCTGATCGCGGGCGTGACCCAAGCGAGCGAACGCGGCGCGCGGTTCACGGCGTGACCTCCGCGCTCCCCGATGGGGACTGCCCAGCAGGACGGTAGCC
>CAXTWJ010000086.1:0-9083 GCA_964247925.1 uncultured Sphingomonas sp. | reverse complement strand
CGTCGTCGCCAACGACGCGCAGCCCTCCAAGGCCGACATCGTCGCCGAGCTGAAGGCGAGCGGCGCCGACGTGCTGATGAACTACCTGCCGGTCGGCAGCCAGAAGGCGACCGAGTTCTACGCCGAATGCGCGCTGGAGGCTGGCGTGGCGTTCGTGAACAATATCCCGGTCTTCATCGCCTCCAACCCGGACTGGGCGAAGCGGTTCGAGGACGCCGGCGTCGCGATCATCGGCGACGACATCAAGGCGCAGCTGGGCGCGACCATCGTGCATCGCGTGCTGACCGACCTGTTCGCCAAGCGCGGCGTCAAGCTGGAGCGGACCTATCAGCTGAACACCGGCGGCAACACCGACTTCCTCAATATGTCGAACCACCGCCGGCTGGCGTCGAAGAAGGTCAGCAAGACGGAAGCCGTGCAGTCGGTGGCGGCGGAGCGGCTGGCGGACGAGAATGTGCATATCGGCCCGTCGGACTATGTGCCGTGGCAGAACGACAACAAGGTCTGCTTCCTGCGCATGGAAGGCTCGATGTTCGGCGGCGTGCCGATGAACCTCGAGCTGCGCCTGTCGGTGGAGGACTCGCCCAATTCGGCCGGCGTCGCCATCGACATGATCCGCTGCGCCAAGCTGGCGCGCGACCGGGGCATCGCCGGCGTGATCGACCCGGCGAGTGCCTACTTCTGCAAACATCCGCGTCATCAGATGACGGACGACCTCGCGCAGATCGCGGTCGAAGACTTCATCAAGGCCGCGTGATCCACACCGCCGTCCTGCTCGCCGCGGGCGAAGGCACGCGGCTCAGGGACGTGGCGCCGGTCAAGCCGCTCTGCCCGGTGGCGGGGCGACCCCTGATCGACCACGCGCTCGCCGGACTGGCCCAGGCGGGGATGCGCCGGGTCGTCGTGGTGATCGGATATCGCGGCGAGCAGGTCGCGGCGCACCTGGCCGGCCGGCGCTGGCCGCTGCTGGTGGACACGGTCACGACCGACCACCTGCTTCCCAACGGCGTGTCCGCGCGCGCCGCGGAACCGCTGGCGGGCGGCGGCGACGTGCTGCTCGCCATGTGCGACCATCTGGTCGAGCCGGCGCTGTATGCCCGTGTCGCGGCGGCGGGCGCCGGCCCGGGGCTGCGCCTGGGCATCGACCGCCGGCTTGATCATCCCTGGGTCGATCCCGCCGACGTGACGCGCGTGGCGCTCGACGGCGACCGCATCATCGCGCTCGGCAAGGGGCTGGCGACCTACCACGCGCATGACATGGGCGTGTTCGCGGTCGGGCCCGCGCTGTTCCAGGCACTGGCGGCGCTCCCCGATCCGTCGCTGACCGACGGCGTCCGCTTCCTGGCGGAGCGCGGTCAGGCGGAGGGGATCGACTGCACCGGCCTTGCCTGGCTGGACGTCGATGACGGCCCCGCGCTCGCCCATGCCGAGGCGTGGCTGGCGACCTCCGCCGCCGCCTGACGCCCCTTTACGCGCGGCCGTTCTGCCGCGACAAGGCAATCGATATTACGGGGAGAAGATGATGCGCGCCTGGTTGGGTCTGATCGCAAGCACCGCGCTGATCGGCAGCCTCGCCGCCGCGCAGGTCGCGCCGCCCGCGCCCAAGGACGCGCAGCTCCGCAGCGAGACGACGGGCGACATCCCCGCCAAGTTCACCCCGCCATCGGCCGTCAAGGATTACGACAAGCGCGAGGTGATGGTGCCGATGCGCGACGGCACGAAGCTCTATACCGTGATCGTCGTGCCCAAGGGCGCGGCGAACGCGCCCATCGTGCTCACCCGCACGCCCTACAACGCCAAGGCGCGCGCGAACCGGTCGGACAGCGCGTCCATGCTCAACACGCTGCCGCTCGCCGACGAGATTTTCGTGAAGGCCGGCTATATCCGCGTCTATCAGGACGTGCGCGGCAAATACGGGTCGGAGGGCGACTATGTCGTCACGCGCCCGGTCATCGGCCCGCTGAACCCAACCAAGGTCGATCACACCACCGACGCCTACGACACGATCGACTGGCTGGTGAACAAGGCCAACCTGCCAGAGTCGAACGGACGGGTCGGCATGATCGGATCGTCCTATGAGGGCTTCACCGTCGTCATGGCGCTGCTCCACCCGCACCCGGCGCTCAAGGTGGCGGCGCCGGAGAGCCCGATGGTGGATGGCTGGATGGGCGACGACTGGTTCCACTACGGCGCGTTCCGCCTCGCCAACATCGCGTGGCTGGGCGCGCAGACCGGCTACAAGGGCGAGGGCAAGGCGCCATCGACCGGCGGCTGGGACGATTACGACAATTTCCGCGAGGTCGGCTCGGCCGGCGCCTGGGCGAAGAAGTCCGGCTATGACCAGTTGCCCTTCTGGCGCCGGATGTCGGAGCACCCCGCCTATGACGGCTTCTGGCAAGGCCAGGACCTGGTCCGCCTGCTCGCCGCCAATCCGTCGGACGTGCCCACCCTGTGGGAGCAGGGGCTGTGGGACCAGGAGGATATGTGGGGGGCGATCCACTCGTGGGAGGCGCTGAAAGCCAAGGGCAAGCTGGGCAACAACCACCTCGTGATGGGGCCGTGGCGGCATAGCCAGGTCAACCGCGAGGGGCGCAGCCTCGGGCCGCTGCAGTGGAATGGCGACACCGCGGCGCAGTTCCGTCAGGACATGGTGCTGCCCTTCTTCGACCAGTATCTGAAGGATGGCGCGCCCGTGCAGTTGCCGGCGGCGGCCATCTACAACACCGGCGAGAACCATTGGGACAGGCTCGCCAACTGGCCGCTCGCCTGCGAGGCGGGCTGCCCCGCCGGGCTGACGCCGCTCTTTCTGCAGGGCGACGGCGCGGCCGGGTTCGACAGGGCGGCGGCGGGCGGGGACAGCTACGTCTCCGATCCCGCCAAGCCCGTGCCCCATCTGTCGCGACCGGTGAACTTCGAGGACGGCCGCTGGGGCGACTGGCTGGTGCAGGACCAGCGCTTCGCGGACGGGCGACCGGACGTGATGACGTACCGCACGCCCGTGCTGACCAGGGCCGTGCGCGTCGCCGGCCCGCCGATCGCCGACCTGTTCGCGAAGACGACGGGCACCGACGGCGATTTCGTGGTCAAGGTGATCGATGTCTATCCGACCGAGAACGCCGCCGATCCGAAGATGGGCGGCTATCAGCTGCCGATCAGCCTCGACATCTTCCGCGGCCGCTATCGCAAGGATCCCGCGCACCCGTCCGCGATCCCGGCGGGGCAGGTGCAGGAGTACAAGTTCCGCCTGCCGACCGTGAACCATGTCTTCCAGCCCGGCCATCGCATCATGGTGCAGGTCCAATCGACGCTGTTCCCCGTCTATGACCGCAACCCGCAGCGTTACGTGCCCAACATCTTCGACGCGCGACCGTCAGACTATCAGAAGGCGACGGTGACGCTGGTGCGCGGCGGCGCGACCGCCAGCGCGGTGCTGCTGCCCGTCGTTCCGTGAAGGCGACCGGGCGGTGGCGCGCGGCCGATCGCCGCGAGCGCGCCTCGGCGGGCCACACCCGCAGCCCGCCCGCGGGGAGGGTTTGGGGCGGGCGGGCGCGGGGGGCCCGTTATCCGCCGGGCCGCGCCCCGACCGTCTCGTGAACCATCTGCAATGGCCTTCGCTGACGAAGCCGGCCGCATGGGCGATGTCCGCGAGCGCCGCCGCGATCAGCGCGACGAGCGAGCGAGCACCCTGCCCTATCTAAGGCAGGCGACGATCCCGGTGATCACGGACGCCGTCTCCTGCGGATCGCGGACCTTGACCGTGTCCAGCCCCATCGTCTTCGCCGGGTAATCGTTGCCGCCCGGGAAGATCGCGTCACCCATGAACAGGAAGCTTTCCAGGGGAAAGCCGCTGACCTCGCTCAGTTTCCGGAGGCCATAGGCCTTGTCCACGCCCTCGCGCGTGATGTCGATGGAAGTGGCGCCGCCCATGTTGATCGACAGGCCGGGCAGGCGTTTCTGCAGGTCCGCCTGGATCACCTTGCGCTTGGCGAAGTCGGGATCCCACTTCTCCTTGGCGTCCAGCGGCGCCTGCTGGCCCAGCGCGGAGAAGGTGATCTGCGAACCACGGTCCTCGACCAGCTCGCCCCAGGTCTGCTCCGGCTTGAAGCCGGTCGCCTCAAGACTTTCGTCGAAGGCCGTCTTGATCTTGTCCTTGGTTTCGTCGTCGAACAGCTCGGCATAGACGGCGTGCCAGCCGTTCTCGTCATAAGTATAAAGTTTAGTCCCGGTCGTCGGCATCAGCCAGAGGCGGCGAAGATTGGCGCGCTCGGGCAGACGACTGGCCACCTGCTTCTGGAACTGCGGCCAGTCGCCGCCCGAGATCACGGCGACATCGGCGACGCCCAGCAGATCGGCGAGCGCTTCGGACATGAACGGCTCCAGCGCCTGCTTGCTGGCGGCCAGCGTGTTGTCGAGGTCGAAGGCGACGAGTTGCTTCACGAACTATGACTCCTGAGATGCGGAAGTTGGCAGAAGTTGGCACAGGATGGCGTGGGCGACGCCATCCTGGTCGTTGGCGAGGCTGACATGGGCGGCCCTGGCCTTCACCGCGTCGGGCGCGTTGCCCATGGCGATCGGATAGCCGGCCAGTTCGAGCATCGGCAGATCGTTGAACTGATCGCCGATCGCCGCGGTCGCCTGGAGGTCGATGCCGAGCGCGTTGGTCAGGGCGACGATGCCGGCGCCCTTGTTCGCCGCCAGCGCGGTGATGTCGAGATAATAGGTCTGCGACTGCGCCACCGTCGCCAGCCCCGGAAAGCGCGCGTCGATGCGCTCGTGCAGCAACTTCAGCGTGGGCGGATCGTCGGAAACGAAGGTGATCTTGTCCGCGCGGTCGAGCAGGTCGGTGAAGTCGGCGCGGATCGCCTCGGTCTGGTTGGACGCGACGCGCTCATGCTCGACATGGACGCCCTGATCGGTCGAGCTGTACCACCGATCGTCGGCGAACACCCAGCGATCGACCGTCAGCCCGTCGAGACAGTCCCACACGCCGCGCGCCACCGTCGGATCGATGACGTGATGCTCGTCGATCCGGCCGTCGCGGTGAAAGATCAGCCCGCCGTTGAACGCGGCCACCGGCGCATCGATGCCGAGCGTATCGACGATCGGCATGATGCCCGATCGGGGGCGCGCGGAAATGACGGTGAACGCGATCCCCGCCGCGCGCAGCCGCGCCACCGCGTCGGCGGTGGCGGGCGTCAGCTTCTTGTCCTTGTCGACCAGCGTGCCATCGACATCGGAGACGACCAGCCGGAGCGGCTGGCTCATTGCGGCATCTCGACATGGCCGCCGAAGCCGAAGCGCATCGCCGACAGCATCTTGTCGCCGAAGGTGTGATCGGCGCGGCTGCGGTAACGGGCGAACAGGGAGGCGGCGAGCACGTTGACCGGCGTCGCCTGCTCCATCGCGGCCTCCACCGTCCAGTGCCCTTCGCCCGAATCGGCCACCTTGCCGGAGAACTGGTCGAGCTTCTGATCCTTGGCGAGCGCGGCCGCCGACAGGTCGAGCAGCCATGACGAGATCACGCTGCCGCGCCGCCAGACTTCCGCGATGTCGGTCAGGTTGAGGTCGAACCGCTCGTCGGCGGGCAGCGCGTCCTTGTTCTTGCCGGCCAGCACGTCGAAGCCCTCGGCATAGGCCTGCATCAGCCCATACTCGATGCCGTTGTGGACCATCTTCACGAAATGGCCCGACCCGGCCGGACCGGCATGGATATAGCCCCGCTCGGCGCGCTCGTCCTCGCCCTCCTGCGCCATGCGGTTGGGCGTGCGCGCGATGGTGCCCAGGCCGGGCGCCAGGCAGTCGAAGATCGGATCGAGGTAATCCACCGTCTCCTTGTCGCCGCCGATCATCATGCAATAGCCGCGCTCGAGGCCCCACACGCCGCCCGACGTCCCGACATCGACATATTTCAGGCCGGCGCTGCCCAAGTCCTTCGCCCGGCGGATGTCGTCCTTGTAGAAGGTGTTGCCGCCGTCGATGATGATCGCGCCCTCGCCCGCGAAGCCGCGGATGGTCGCGATCGTCTGCTCCGTCGGGTCGCCGGCGGGCAGCATCACCCAATAGATGCCGGGCGTGTCGAGCTTGTCCTTCATCGCTTCCAGCGAGTCGGCGCCCTCCGCCCCGTCCTTGACCAGCCCCGCGACCGCCTCCGCGCCGTGGTCGAAGCCGACGACCCCATGGCCACCGCGCATCAGGCGCCGGCCGATATTAGCGCCCATCCGGCCCAGGCCGATGATCCCGATCTTCATGCAAGCACTCCGGTCATAGCAAGTCACCGTTCGTGCCGAGCGAAGTCGAGGCACCGGTCAGGATGGAACTGTCCCTCGACTTCGCTCGGGACGAACGGAGTGAGTGGATCACGCCGTCGCCGGCTGCTTGTGCGCGATGGCGCCGAGCAGGTCGTCGAACGCCTTGGCGAAGGAGGCGACGCCCTCCTCCACCAGTCTGTCGGTCGTGCCGTTCAGGTCGAGGCCCAGCCGCTCGGCTTCCGCGAGCACGTGACGCGCGCCGTCCACGTCTTGCGTCAGCGTCCGTTCGACCGTGCCGTGGTCGCGGAAGGCGTCCATCGTCTTGGGCGGCATGGTGTTGACCGTGTCCGGGCCGATCAGGCTGTCGATGTAGAGCGTGTCGGGATACGCCTTGTCCTTCACGCCCGTGGACGCCCAGAGCAGCCGCTGCGGCTGCGCGCCCTTGGCGGCCAGCGCCTGCCAGCGCGGCGACGCGATGAAGTCCTGATACCAGGCATAGGCCAGCTTGGCGTTGGCGATCGCGACCTTGCCCCGGAGCGCCTTGGCCTCGTCGGTGCCGATCTCGTCGATCTTCTTGTCGATCGTCGCGTCGATGCGGCTGACGAAGAAGCTGGCGACGCTCGCGATGCGGTCGATCGGCTGGCCCTGGCGCACCCGCTCCTCCAGCCCGGTGGCATAGGCCTCGGCGACGCGCTGATAGGCCGATTGGGCGAACAGCAGCGTGACGTTGACGTTGATCCCCGCCGCGATGGTGGCGCTGATCGCCGGGCCGCCCGCCATCGTGCCCGGGATCTTGATCATCAGGTTGGGCCGATCGACCATGCGCCACAGCTTCCGCGCCTCGGTGATCGTCGAATCGGTATCGTCGGCGATGTAGGGCGAGACCTCCAGGCTGACATAGCCGTCCTTCGCGTCGAGCCGGTCATAGGCGGGACGCAGCGTGTCGGCGGCGTTCTGGATGTCCTCCACCGCCTGCGCCTCGTACCGGTCGATCGTCGCGGCGTCCGGATGCTCCTTGTCGTAGCGGGTCAGACTGTCGTCATAGGCGTCGCCATGGCCCATCGCCTGCTCGAAGATCGACGGGTTGGAGGTGACGCCGGTCAAGCCGTCCTCATCGACCAGCTTCTTCAATCCGCCCTCGTCCAGGAACTTGCGGGCGACGAAGTCCAGCCACACGGCGGTGCCGGCCTGGCTCAGTTGGGAAAGTCTGCTCATGTTCCACTCCGTTCGTCACCCCGGGCTTGACCCGGGGTTCAACCCGGTGCCGGGCTCAGTGCCCAATTACTCTGGCTTGCGTTCGCCCTGCGTTGACCCCCGGCTCAAGGCCGGGGTGACGAAGGTAAGTTACGTTGACCGCTGGACCAGCGCCTTCGCCTTCTCCACCACCTTCTCGACGGTGAAGCCGAACTTGTCCTGCAGCTTGGCGATCGGGGCGGACGCGCCGAAGGACGACATGGTGATCGTCTCGCCCGCCATGCCGACGTAACGGTCCCAGCCGACCTCGCTGCCCATCTCGATCGCGAGGCGGGCGGTGACGGCCTTGGGCAGCACGCTTTCCTTGTAGGCCTCGTCCTGCCCCTCGTAGCGCGTCCAGCTGGGGAGCGACACGACGCGGCTGCGGATGCCCTCGCCCTGGAGCTGCTCGTGCGCCTTGACCGCGAGCGACACCTCGCTGCCCGTCGCGATCAGGATCACCTGCGGGTCATCGGAGCCCGCAAGGACATAGCCGCCCTTCAGCAGCCCTTCGGCGCTGGCGTATTTCCCGCGATCCAGCGTCGGCAGCGCCTGGCGCGAGAAGATCAGCGCGGCCGGCCGGTTGTTCTCCGCCAGGGCCGCGCGCCATGCCCAGGCGGTCTCGTTCGCGTCGCAGGGGCGGATCACGTCAAGGCCGGGGATGGCGCGCAAGGACACGAGCTGCTCGATCGGCTGGTGCGTCGGCCCGTCCTCGCCCACCCCGATCGAGTCGTGGGTGAAAACATAGACCGCGCCCAGCTCCATGATCGAGCCGAGCCGGATCGGCGGGCGCATATAGTCGGAGAAGACCAGGAAGGTCGCGGAATAGGCGCGCAGGTGCGACAGCGCCATGCCGTTCACCACCGCGCCCATGCCATGCTCGCGCACGCCGAAATGCAGATTGCGCCCGTCATAGGCGCCCGCCTGAAACGAGCCGCCGCCCTCGATCAGCGTCTTGGTGGACGGCGCGAGGTCGGCCGATCCGCCGACCAGCCAGGGCAGTTTCGGCGCGATGGCGTTCAGCACCTTGCCGCCCGCGTCGCGCGAGGCGATCCCCTTCTCGTCCGCGGGGAACTCGGGCACGTCCGCGTCCCAGCCGTCCGGCAGCCGGTCGGCGAGCAGCGCGTCCAGCTCCTTCGCCAGATCGGGCTTGGCGGCGCGATACTTCTCGAGCGACTTCTCCCACTGCTCGCGCAGGAGCGCGCCGCGATCGGTCACGGCCTTGGTGATCGCCTCCTTGACGCCATCGGGGACCAGGAACGCGGAGTCCTCCGGCCAGCCATAGGCCTTTTTGGTGCCGCGGATGTCGTCCGCCGTCATCGCCTCGCCATGCGCCTTGGCGGTGCCCTGGATCGAGCTGCCATAGCCGATCACGGAATGGACGACGATGAAGGTCGGGCGGTCGTTGCACTGCTTGAACTGCTCGATCGCGCTGCCGACGGCGGCGGTGTCGTTGGCGTCGTTCACGTGGATGACGTTCCAGCCATAGGCCTGGAACCGCCTGCCCACATCCTCGTCGAAGGCGAGCTCGGTGCCGCCCTCGATCGAGACATGGTTGGAGTCGTAGATCCAGCACAGGTTCGACAGCTTCAGATGCCCGGC
>CAXTWJ010000085.1:0-9094 GCA_964247925.1 uncultured Sphingomonas sp. | reverse complement strand
GGCATGGTAGGGGAGCGCATCGGCGGGGTCGCGGTTCCGCGTGGTTGATCATGGTTAGCACGATCAAAACCGTCCCGAGCGGGGACAGGCGGGTCTTAACCCTCTTTGTCACTGGTCCGAAAAGTTACCGGCGCGTTAACGCCTCACCATGACACGACGCCTTGTCCTTTCGACCGAATCCGCCGGCCACCCTTTCCGCCGTACGCTGCCCCCGCCCGTGGTGGAGCGGGGTCGCGACGACGATCACGATTGGAAGCTGTTCCTGCTCAGCTTTGCCGCGTTCTTCACCTGTTTCTATACGTTCCTGCTGTAGGGCGAACGTGCCCTAGCAGTTGCATCCGCATGCCTTGCAGGCGCGATGCAGGCGGCCGGCGATCCAGGCGGCGACCAGGCACATGGCGGCGACCCCCAGCAGCATGTCCTCCGGCCGGACCCCCAGCGTCGTGATGCCCAGCACCGCGACCGATCCCAGCGTCATCGCGCCCGAGTTGACGACGTTGTTCGCCGCCACGGTGCGCGCGGTCTGGTCCTTCTCCACCGTGGTGGTCAGGAAGGCGTAGAGCGGCACCACGAACATGCCGCCCGTGACCGCGATGCCCAGCAGCGTCAGCAGAACCAGTGCCGCCATCGGCTGATGCAGGAAGCCGGCCACCGAATAGAGCACGCCACCCGCCGCCGGCGTCCAGCTGCGCGCGACCAGCGAGAACAGCACCACCAGCAAGCCCATCGCGATCACCGACGCCGGCGAATAGCGCGCCGAGATGCGCCCGCGCAGCAGCGTGTTGATGACGACGGAGCCGATCGCGACCCCGACCGAGAAGATCGCGATCACGAAGCTGGCGACGTGCTCATCGGCGGTCAGCACGTTCTTCACCAGCGGCGGGAACACGATGATCAGCACCGCGCCGATCGTCCAGAAGAAGCTGATGGCGCAGATCGCCAGGAACAGCCGGGGGATGTGCATAGTGGCGTTGATCAGCCGCCACGACGCGGTGAACGGGTTGTAGTTGATCCTGAGCCTGGTGCCCTCACGCGGGGCCGGGGGAACCTGGCGCCCGGTGAAGAAGCCGACCAGCGCGATACCGAGCACCGCCAGCGCGGCGACCCAGATCCGCTGGGTCAGGAACCCGGCCGCGATGGTGCCGAGCAGCACCGCCAGATAGGTGCCGGCCTCCACCAGCCCCGTGCCGCCCAGCACGTCGTCGTCGCCCAGATGCTGGGGCAGCAGCGCATATTTGATCGGGCCGAAGAAGGTGGAGTGCGTGCCGAGCAGCAGCACCGCGCCCAGCATCATCGCCATGCCCGGACCCGTGTGCCCGCGCGACGCCAGGAGCAGCCCGCCGGCGCCCAGCAGCATGATGCCGATCTCCGCCGTCTTCACGATCCGGATGATCCGCGCCTTGTCATGTCCGTCCGCAAGCTGACCCGCCAGCGCGGAGAACAGAAAGAACGGCAGGATGGCGAGCCCCGTCGCCAGCGCGTTGAAGTTCGCCTCCATCCGGGCATCGTTGAAGATGGCGTAGGTCGCGAACAGGACCATGGAGGTCTTGAACAGGTTATCGTTGAAAGCGCCGAGGAATTGCGTCGCGAACAGGGGCAGGAACCGGCGCTGCCTGAGCAGGCCGAGGGCATTCAGCATCGTCGAACGGACCTCGGTCGTGGCGACATGGTCCGCGGTTCTGGACGAAGCGGCGGGCCGGCGCAACCGCGACGCGGGCTTTCGCCACCGCCGCGAAGGGGATAGAGTCGGTCCCGTGCTGACGCTGCCCAACCTGCTGACCCTGTCGCGTATTGTCGCGGTGCCGCTGCTGGTCGGCCTGTTGTGGTGGCCGCAATGGGCGGCGGGCTATGGCATCGCCTTCGCGCTCTACTGCCTGATGGGCGTGACCGATTACCTGGACGGCTATCTGGCGCGCGCGCAGGGCGCGGTGTCCAGGCTCGGCCAGTTCCTGGACCCGATTGCCGACAAGATCATGATCGCGGCCGTGATCCTGATGCTGGTCGGCACGCGGTTCGAGGATCGTGCGATCATCACGGGCGTCCACCTGATCGCGGCGCTGGTGATCCTGCTGCGCGAGATCGCGGTCAGTGGCCTGCGCGAGTTCCTGGGCGGCATCCAGGTCTCGGTCCCGGTGTCCAAGCTGGCCAAGTGGAAGACGACGCTGCAGCTGATCGCGTTCGGCGCGCTGATTCTGGCGGGGGCCTTGCCGGAGCTTCCCTGGATCAAGGCCGTCGGGCTCGCGACCCTGTGGGGCGCGGCGGCGCTGACGCTGGTGACGGGGTGGGATTACCTGCGCGTCGGCCTGAAGCACATGGACTGATGCGCGTGCTGCGCGTCCTGTATTTCGCCTCTGTGCGCGAGGGCGTCGGCGTTGGCGAGGAGCTGGTCGATGCGCCGCCCGACATCGCGACGGTGGAGGCGTTGGTCGATTGGCTGGCGACCACGTCCGACGCCCACCGGAACGCGTTCGCCGATCGCGGCCGGCTGCGCGCGGCGATCGACGGGCGCTTCGTGCCGCTCGACGCCGAGCTGGGCGAGCCGGTCGAGGTGGCGTTGTTCCCGCCGGTGACGGGCGGATGATCCGGATCGCGGTCGGGCCCGCGCCGATCGACGTGGCGGCCGAGCTGGCGGCGACGGAGGTGGCCGGCGCAGGGGGGATCGCCACCTTCACGGGCACGGTCCGAGCCGATGATGGCGTCACGGAGCTGGAGCTGGAGCACTATCCCGGCGCGACGGAGGCGGCGCTGCGGGCGCTGGCGAAGGCAGCGGTCGCGCGCTGGTCGCTGCTGGGGGCCAGCGTCGTTCATCGCGTCGGGCCGATGGTGCCGGGCGATCGCATCGTCTTCGTCGCGGCCGCCGCGCCGCATCGGGCGGCGGCGCTGGAGGCGTGCGCCTTTCTGATCGACCGGCTTAAGACGGACGCGCCGTTCTGGAAGCGCGAGACGCGCGGCGCCGACGCGCGCTGGGTGGAGGCGCGCGACAGCGACGTGGCGGCCGCGACGCGATGGTGATCCTTCCCTCCCTCCTCGCGAGGAAGGATCAGGGTGATGCGCTAAGGCAATCTCGGCACCAGCACGCCGTTCACGACGTGGATGACCCCGTTCGCCGCCCTCACGTCGCTCACCTCCACATAGCTCTTGTTGCCGCCGCCATCGGTCAGCGTGACGATGTTGCCCGTCATGGTGAGCAACAGCGGCTCGCCTTCCAGCGTGGGGAGCGTCGCGCGCCCGCTACCTGCCTGGATACGCCGCATCAGCTCGGCGCCGCCCAGCGTGCCGGCGACGAGATGCAGGTCCAGCATCCTGACCAGCGACGCCCGGTTCTCCGGCTTCAGCAGCGTCTCCACCGTTCCGGGCGCGAGCCGGCCCCAGGCTTCGTCGGTGGGCGCGAACAGCGTGAACGGGCCGGGGCCGGCCAGCGTCAAGGCGAGGTTCGCCGCCGTCACCGCGCGTGACAGGGTGGCCAGCGTCGGCGCGGTCGCGATGCCGGTCGCGATCGTTCCCCCCGTCGGCAGCACGGTACCGCCCACCGCCGGGTTGCCGGCGGCAAGCACGAGTCGGGCCGAGGTCGCGACGGGTCGGGGCTGGCCCGGCGTGGGGCGCTGCTCGGCCGCCGGCGGCACACAGGCCGACATGAGCAGCAGGGCGGTGGCGAGGGCGCGTCTCATCGCGAGGGTGTCGCAGCTCGCCCAAGCCCGCGCAAGGCAGCCCTCGCAATCAGGCGCGCGATTGCCTAGGTTCGCGCCGGCAACAAGGGGTTTTGGCCATGGTGAGCCGGTTGGGCTCCTATCTCCAGTCGATCCGCGCGCGTGATCCCGCGCCGCGGTCGCGCGCGGAGATCCTGCTCTATCCGGGCGTCTGGGCGGTCGGCTTCCACCGGGTGGCGCACTGGCTGTTCCGGCGGCGGCTGTTCTTTCTCGCCCGCGCGGTGAACCACTGGTCGCGCGCCTGGACCGCAATCGACATTCACCCCGGTGCGACCATCGGCCGCAACTTCTTCATCGACCACGGCTTCGTGGTCATCGGCGAGACGGCGCACATCGGCGACGGCGTCACCATCTATCAGTGCGTGACGCTGGGCGGCACCAGCCCCGACAACGGGCTCGCGGGCAAGCGGCACCCCACGCTCAGCGACGGTGTCATCATCGGCTCGGGCGCGCAGGTGCTGGGCCCGATCACCGTCGGCGCGCGCGCGCGGGTCGGGGCCAACGCGGTGGTGACGCGCGACGTGCCCGAGGGCGCGGTGATGGTCGGCATCCCCGCGCGCCCGACCACGGTGGCGGGCGGCAAGGGCGAGGCGCCATTTCTGGCCTATGGCACGCCCTGTTTCGAGCAGTTCGACCCGCAGACGCAGAAGGTGGAGCTGCTCCGCTGCGAGCTGGAGACCTTGCGCCGGCGGCTCGACGCGCTGCTGGACGAGGACGGCAAGAAGCGCGCCTGATGGGGACGGTCACGCCCTTTCCGCTGCCGTCGCGCGCGACCCAGATCGGGTTCGAGCGCCTCGAGCTCACCCGCATCTTGGACTTGTACGGCCGCATGGTCGCGGCCGGCCACTGGCGCGATTATGCGATCGAGCTGGGGCGCGAGGCGGCGGTCTTCGCCGCCTTCCGCCGCGCCGCCGAGCGGCCCGAGTTCCGGATCGAAAAGCGCCCGGCGCTGCGCGGCAAGCAGGGCATGTGGGCGCTGATCGGTGAGCACGGCGCGGTGCTGAAGCGCGGGCACGAGCTGGGTCCGGTGCTGGCGCCAGTGGAGCGGCGGCTGATGAAGCTGGTCGAAGGATAACGCTGACGCGGAACCGGCGCTGGACAGAGGCGTGCCGCCGTCGCAGGCTGATCTCCTCGCGGAAACCTGTCGGAGCGCTCCATGCTTCTCGCCCGTCGCGGCTTACTCGCCGCCGTGTGCCTGCCCTCCGCAATGGCGGTCGCGCGATCGACCTTGCGCCTGAAGCGCAGCCCCGTGACGCCCGGCCGTGCGCCCGACGAGGTCTGGGACGTGTGGCCGGGCCGTCCGCCCGGTGGTGAGCAGGTCGCTCCCTGGGGAGGGGCCGAGCCGCCACGGCCGACGCTGGTAGGCGACATTCGCGGAATCGCGCGACCCGTGCTGGCCGTCTGGCGGCCGAGCGCTCCGACCGGCGGCTCGCTGTTGATCCTGCCGGGCGGTGGCTATCGCCTCGTATCGTGGGACAATGAGGGCACGGCCGTCGCGCAGCGACTGCTACCGACGGGTGCGACCATCTTCGTGCTCGCCTATCGACTGCCCGGCGATCGGCTGGGCTGGACCGACGAGGCGGATGCGCCGCTCGCCGATGCACAGCGCGCGATGCGGCTGATCCGTGACGACGCCGCCCGGCGGGGTCGTGATCCCGCCGATGCGGGCGTGCTGGGCTTTTCCGCCGGCGGCCACCTTGCCGGGCGGCTCGCGACGGAGTTCGACCGCCCCGTTTACGTGGCCGTGGACGATCGTGACCATCTTTCCGCACGCCCCGGCTATGCCGGGCTGCTGTATGCGGTAGTGACGTTGGACGGGGCGGCGGGGCATACCGGCTCGCGCCAGGCGCTGGTCGGCGACGACATGGCCAGAGCCGCGGCGCTGTCGGTCGAGACCAAGATCAGACCGGGAGTCGCCCCGACGTTTCTGGCGCACGCGCTGGATGACGACACGGTGGACCCGCAGAACGCGCTGCTGGCCTTTGGCGCGCTGCGCCGGGCCGATGTGCCTTGTGAGCTTCATCTCTATCAAGAGGGTATGCACGGCTTCGGCGTCACCATGCCGGCCAACGCTCCTGCGGCGGGCTGGCCCGAGCTGTTCGTCGCCTGGGCACGGCGGAACGGCGCGCTGGGCGGTCCATAGGCTCGTTTCGCCGACGACAGAGAAGGTCAGCCGGGTTGGAGGAGGCGGGCCGCCATCATGCTCTGCTCAGCGCCCGTCTTGGGCACGACCTCGCCCGTGCGGTCGATGATGCGGTCCCAGTTCGCCTCCACGGCCTCGGGCGTCAGCTCGTCCAGGCGGACGCCGGGCGTGAGCGTGACGTAGGAGGCGGCGACCACGCCGGCGCCGGCGGCGACGATCTGGTTCGTGGGCGCCTCCTCCGACACCAGGAACAGCGCGGCCGGCACGACCCGCTCGGGGGCGAAAAGCTTGAACGCCTCGGCCGGGAACAGGTCCTCCGTCATGCGCGTGCCGGCGGTGGGCGCGAGCGTGTTGACGCGAATGTCGTTCTTCGCGCCCTCGAGGTACAGCGTCTTGGTCAGGCCGGCCAAACCCATCTTCGCCGCACCATAGTTCGCCTGGCCGAAATTGCCGAACAGCCCGCTCGACGAGGCGGTCATCAGGATGCGGCCGTAATTCTGCTCGCGCATCGTGTCCCAGCACGCCTTGGTGGCGTAGGCGGAGCCGAGCAGGTGGACGCGGACCACGAACTCGAAATCAGCCGGCTCCATCTTGGCGAACGATTTGTCGCGTAGCACGCCGGCATTGTTGATCAGGATGTGGACGCCGCCCCAGCGCTCTTTCGCGCGCGCGACCATCTCGACCATCTGGTCATATTCAGCGACGTTGCCGCCGTTCGACATCGCCTCGCCGCCAGCCGCCTCGATCTCGCCGACCACCGCGAGCGCGGCGTCCGAATGGCCGGTGCCGTCGCGGGACGCGCCGACGTCGTTGACGACCACCCTCGCGCCACGCCGGGCGAGCTCGAGCGCATATGCGCGGCCCAGGCCACCACCGGCGCCCGTGACGATCGCGACGCGGCCATCAAAGCGGATAGACATGAGGAAGGCGCTCCGATCTTTCGAAAGAAGCGCCTGTCCTTAGCTGCGCCGCATGGGCGTGCAACCGATTAGCGGTGGCGATTAGCGGTGACGGCGACGCGCCGTCGCGTGATGCTTGCCCGAGCCGCCGGTCTGCATGCACTGGTCATACTGGCCGGCCTTGCAGGGCGGGTAATGCGCGAGCGGCGCCGGGGCCGGATAGGCCTGGTCGGGAGAGGGCGCCGCCTGGAACGTCACGGCCTGGCCGGGCGCGGGCGTGCCGCTCAGCGCCGGCGCGGAGGGCTGATAGCCGCCGGCGGGCGTGGCCCCGGTCGGCGCCGACGACATCGGCGTCGACTGGTCCGCCGCGGCCGTGGACCCCGTCGTGGACCCCATCGTGGACCCCGTCGTGGACTGGGCGGGGGCGGGCGACATGGTCGAGGACGCGTCGGCGGGCGCCGTGCTGTCCGTCGTGGTCGTGTCGGTGGTGCTGGTCGTGGTGCCGCCCGTCTGCGGGCTCGTCGGCGGCGGCTGGGTCGTGCCCGACTGATCGGGCGTCGTCGTCCCGGTCTGCGCGACGACGGGCGTCGCGATGACGGCGGCGGCGGCCAAAAGAATGAGCTTCATTGCGGATACTCCTGAATCGGGACGCGCCCAGGTTTGTTCAGCGCGCCGGGTCAACGCACGTTCCGCAGGATTGTTTCGCTCCCGATTCAGGCGACGGATCACCCACTCGCGTCGAGCGCATAGCCCGCCGAGCGGACGGTGCGGATGATGTCGGGTCGGTCGGCGACGTTGATCGCCTTGCGCAGGCGGCGGATGTGGACGTCTACCGTGCGTGCCTCGATGTCTGAATCGTGACCCCACACCGCGTCGAGCAGCCGCTCGCGCGAGAACACCCAGCCGGGGTGCTCCAGGAAATGCTTGAGCAGCCGGAACTCGGTCGGGCCCAGCGGGATCGTCTCGCCGCCGCGCCGGACCTTGTGGCCGACCGTATCCATCTCCAGGTCGGCATAGGACAGCGTCTCGCCCGCCAGCGCGGGCCGCACGCGGCGCAGCACCGCGCCGACGCGCGCCACCAGCTCGCGCGGGGAGAAAGGCTTGGTGACGTAATCGTCCGCGCCCGTTTCCAGCCCGCGCACCCGGTCCTCCTCCTCGCCGCGCGCGGTGAGCATGATGATGGGCACGTTGGCCGTCTCCGGCGCGCGGCGGAGGCGGCGGCATACCTCCAGCCCCGACAGCCCCTCCACCATCCAGTCGAGCAGCACGATGTCGGGCGTCTTCTCCCGCGCCAGCAGCAGGGCTTCCTCGCCGTCCGCCGTCTGCGCGATCTCGAAATCCTCACGCTTGAAATGCCAGGAGACCAGCTCCGCCAGCGCCGCGTCGTCCTCGACCAGCAGCATCCGTGCGCGTGCCATCAACCGAAACTCCGTTCGTGCCGAGCGACGTCGAGGCACATGGGACCAGACAGCTTCTCGACTTCGCTCGAACCGAACGGGCGCAGGCGTGCCATCAATTCGTCCTTCCGCCGCGCTCGCGCTCGGCCATCTGCGTGCCGGTCGCGGCGAAATAGACCATCTCGGCGACGTTGGTCGCGTGGTCGCCGATCCGCTCCAGGTTCTTGGCGACGAACAGCAGGTGCGCAACCTGGCTGATCGTCTTCGGGTTCTCGACCATGTAGGTGACCATCGTCCGGAAGATGCTGTCATAGAAGTCGTCCAGCGCCGAGTCGCTCTCGCACACCCTGACCGCCGCCTCCGCGTCGCGCGCGGCAAACGCGTCCAGCGCGTCGCGGACCATCGCCGACGCCATCTTCGCCATGGCCGGGATGGTGGAGATCGGCTCGATCCGCTGCTCGCTCTCGACCAGCGGCACCCGCTTGGCGATGTTCTTGGCATAATCGCCGATCCGCTCGACGACGCCGGCGATCTTGAGCGCGGCGACCACCTCGCGCAGGTCGTTGGCCATCGGCGCGCGCAAGGCGATGATGCGCACGGCGAGCCGCTCCACCTCGTCCTGCAGCGCGTCGATCGCCCTGTCGTCGGCGCGGACGCGCAGCGCATGGTCGGTGTCGTTGCGTTGCAGCGCCTTCATCGCCTGCGCGATCGCCTCCTCCGCCAGCCCGCCCATCTGCGAGATCAGGCCGCGCAGCTGGCCGATGTCGGTGTCGAACGCCTTGACGGTATGCTCGTGGCCGGTGGCCATGTGATCTCCCCTCAGCCGTAACGGCCGGTGATGTAGTCGCGGGTGCGCTGCTCGCGCGGGTTGGTGAAGATGTCGGTCGTGTCGGCATATTCGCCCAATTGGGCGAGCTGAAAACCTGCGGTGCGCTGCGGCACGCGCGC
>CAXTWJ010000084.1:0-9204 GCA_964247925.1 uncultured Sphingomonas sp. | reverse complement strand
GCCCATCGAGATGACGTATTTGGGCTCGCTCATCTGGTCATAGACCTTGCGCAGCGCCGGCGCCATCTTGTTGCACAGCGTGCCCGCGACGATCATCACGTCCGATTGGCGCGGAGACGCGCGCGGCGCGGCGCCAAACCGCTCCAGGTCATAGCGCGGCATGTTGACGTGGATCATCTCCACCGCGCAGCAGGCGAGGCCGAACGTCATCCACCACAAGGAGCCGGTGCGCGCCCACTGGAACAGATCCTCGGCCGACGTGACCAGGAAGCCCTTGTCGGTCAGCTCGCCGTTCAGGCTGTCGAAAAAGCCCTGATCGGGCAGGACAACGTCCCGCTCGGGATTGTTGACCAGGCCGATCGGACCGGAGTGCACCTCTACTCCCAATCCAACGCTCCCTTCTTCCAGGCATAGACCAGGCCGAGCGCAAGTTCCGCGATGAAGATCATCATCGCGGTCCAGGCTGTCCAGCCGAGCGAAAAAACGCTTACCGCCCAGGGATATAGGAACGCCGCCTCCAGATCGAAGACGATGAACAGGATCGCCACGAGATAAAAGCGCACGTCGAACTGGCTGCGCGGATCCTCGAACGCGGGGAAGCCACATTCATATTCGGACAGCTTCTCCGGATCGGGCTTGTGCGCGCCCGTCAGCCGCGCGACCGCCATGGGCAGGAACACGAACGCGCTCGACAGCACGATCGCCACGCCGAGGAACAGCAGGATCGGCAGGTATTGGGAAAGGTCAACCAACGGGCATCTCGCAGGTGCGAACGTATGAAGGCCGCTCTAGGCTCTGGCGCGAACCGGGGCAAGGCGAAGGGCGGGCTTTCGTAACCTGCCTCACGCGCGCCCGGCGCTTAGCGCAGCGCGCCCGCGACCAGTTTGTGCAGCTTGGAATGCAGGCCGTCGTTCGCCGCCAGGAATTCGTTGCGCTCCATCGCGCGGTCGGCGCCGCGATAGTCGGTCACGAACCCCCCCGCTTCCTTGACCAGCAGCAGCCCCGCCGCGACGTCCCACGGCTTCAGGTCGGATTCCCAATAGCCGTCATACCGCCCCGCCGCGACCCAGGCGAGGTCGAGCGCGGCCGAGCCGAAGCGACGAATGCCCGCGACCTGTGGCGCCACCGCGCCGAAGATGCGGCTCCATTCGACGAAGTCGCCATGGCCCATGAAGGGGATGCCGGTCGCGATCAGCGCTTCCGACATCTCGCGCCGGGACGACACGCGGAGCCGCTGGTCGGTGAGCCAAGCGCCCCGGCCCTTCTCGGCCCAGAAGCTCTCGTCGGTCAGCGGCTGATAGACCAAGGCGGTCGTGATCTCTCGCTTGCCCGATGGCAGCGGCTCCTCGACCGCGATCGAGATGGCGAAGTGAGGGATACCGTGCAGGAAGTTGCTGGTGCCATCCAAGGGATCGACGATGAAGCGTGGTTTGGCCGGGTCACCCGCGACCTCGCCACGCTCTTCCATCAGGAAGCCCCAGTCGGGGCGCGCACGGCTCAGCTCCTCGTAGAGCGTCTGCTCCGTCCGCTTGTCCGCCATGGACACGAAGTCGGCCGGTCCCTTGCGGCTGACCTGCAGCTGCGACACCTCGTTGAAGTCACGCCGCAGCCGCGCCGCCGCCTTGCGCGCGGCACGCTCGATGATCGTGAACAGGCCGGAATGGGAGGGCATATAACATCCAATCCTCTCCCGCTCGCGGGAGAGTCGTTATTTGCCTCTCCCGATTGCGGGAGAGGAGGGACCCGCCGCGTCGCGGTGGGCGGTGAGGGTCTCCTTCTCTGATGGGTAGGTGAAGCCCCTCACCCAACCCTCTCCCACAAGCGGGAGAGGTCTAGAGTTTCAATCCGCCCGCCTGACGTACGTCTGCTCGTACACGTCCACCACGATCCGCGTCCCCGCGCCGATATGGGGCGGCACCATCACGCGGACGCCGTTGTCGAGAATCGCGGGCTTGTATGACGACGACGCCGTCTGCCCCTTCACCACCGCGTCCGCCTCGACGATCGTCGCCTCGATCGTGCTGGGCAGCTCGACGGAGATCGGGCGCTCGTCATACAGCTCCAGCACCACGTCCATGCCGTCCTGCAGGAACGCCGCCGCGTCGCCCAGGATGCCGGCGTCGAGCGTGATCTGCTCGTAATTGTCCTTGTCCATGAAGGTCAGCGCATCGCCGTCGCGGAACAGGAACTGGAAGTCCTTGGTGTCCAGCCGGACGCGCTCCACCGTCTCGGCGGAGCGGAAGCGGACGTTGTTCTTGCGCCCGTCGATCAGGTTCTTCAGCTCCACCTGCATATAGGCGCCGCCCTTGCCGGGCTGGGTGTGCTGGATCTTGACCGCGCGCCAGATGCCGCCTTCATACTCGATGATGTTGCCGGGACGGATGTCCACGCCGCTGATCTTCATGACCTACCTGCTGAAAAGAGCGAGCGCGCCGCTTAGCGGCGGGCGGCCGTTCCGGCAAGCGAGGGGTAGGGATTGACGTCCTCGCCCTGATACCAGTGGTCGGCGGGATCGGTGCGGGTCAGCCCGAAATGCAGGTGAAAATTGCCCGCGCCCGCGTCGCCGGTGTCGCCGACAAAACCGAGGAGCTGCCCCGCCTGGACCACCTGCCCTTCGTGCAGCCCCGGCGCATAGCCCTGCAGGTGCGCGTAGTAGAAGGTCCAGCGGCGGTCGGGCGATCGCTCATACAGCGTGGTGCCGCCGCGCCCGCTCTGGAACAGCTTCTCCACCGTCCCCGCCGCCACGGCGAGCACGGGCGTGCCGGCGGGCGCGGGAATGTCGGTGCCGTGGTGCTGGCGTCCCTCGCTGCGCGCCTGCCCCCAAGTATCGGTCAGCTGCGCACGCCCGACCCCCGCGACCGGCACGGCCAGCGTGGGCAGCCCGTCGGCGCGCGGCGGAGGCGTGCCGGGCGGCGCGGGTCGAAACGGCGACAGAACCGCACCGCCGAAGCTCAGCACGGACGCGAACAGCAGGCCGACCAGGACGATGCCGGCCAGCACCACCCAGCCGACCCGCGTCACCGCGTCAGGCCTGGAAGGTGACCGGCACGCCCGCCTTGACCATCAGCGTCAGCCGCGCCGCGTTCCAGTTGGTCAGGCGCACGCAGCCATGGCTTTCCGTTCGGCCGATGAACTGCGGCTCGGGCGTGCCGTGGATGCCGTAATGCGGGATGTTCAGGTCCATCCACACGACGCCCACCGGCCCGTTCGGCCCCGGCGGCAGCATCGCCTTCGTATCGCTCGACTTTGCGTCCCAGAACAGCGCGGGATTGTAGTGGAACTTGGGGTTGTAGTCGATCACGGTGACCTTGTGATCGCCCAGCGGCAGCGGATCATGCTCGCTGCCCGTGGTCACCTGGAATTGAGCCACCAGCTTGCCGGACGCGTCGAGCACGCGCAGCACGCCGTCGGACTTGTCCACGACGATCTTCGCGCCGCGTGGTTCATTGGCATCGACGTTGAGCGTGGTCAGCGTCTGGCGCCATTCGGGTTTCAGCTTGGAATCGTAATCGCGGCTGGACGGCAGGGCGTTGGGGAACACCACCTTGGTGCCGGGCGCGAGCCGCGTGCCGGGCGCGTTCAGCGCGACCAGCACCTGCGGCGTGGTGTGGAACATCTCCGCCAGCTTCTCCATGGGCGTGCGGTAATAGAGGCCCGGCAGCTTGGCCTGCTCGTCCTCGTTGTGCGGGATCGGGTTGACATAAGGGCCTGCCAGCGCCGCCTGGCTGAGCGTCAGCGTCTTGGTGGGCCGCCACGCGCGATACTGGTGCAGGACGTGCAGCGTGGCGTCGTCGATCTCGCCGGTGATCGGCAGGTTTCGGCTCTCCTGAAAGCCCTTCAGCGCCGCGGTCAGCGAGATGCCGGGCTTGCCGTCGAGGATGCCGGGCGAGAAGCCCAGATGGTCGAGGATCACCTGGACGTGCAGGATGTCGCGGTCGATGCCGGGCTGCGCCGCCTCCGTCGGCTTCGCGGCCGGTTTGGCGGGTTGCGTCGCCGCCACCGCGCCCGCGACAGTCACCCCAGCCGCCACGATCGCCAACATCCGCCTCATGCTCATCCCTCTCACCGTTACGCTGGTGAAGGAACGAGCCTGGCGCTACTTGGCTCCCTCGCCGGCCAGCACCGCCGCGAAGGCGCGCACGGCCGCCGCCTCGCCGGCCGGGTCGGACCAGACGCCCGCGCTGACCGCCAGGAAATCCGCGCCGGCCGCGACCAGCGGGGCCGCGTTGGCCGGGGTGATGCCGCCGATCGCGACGGAAGGCAGCTCGAACATCGACGCCCACCAGGACAGGATCGACGGATCGGGCCGGGCGTGCGTCGCCTTGGTGCTCGTCGGGTAGAACGCACCGAACGCGACATAGTCGGCGCCTGCCTCGCCCGCCTCCATCGCCAGGTGGCGGCTGTCGTGGCAGGTGACGCCGATCTGCACCTCCGGCCCGAGCGCCGCGCGCGCGTCGCGCGGATCGCCATCGCCCTGCCCGAGATGCACGCCATCGGCGCCGAGCCGTTTCGCCAACGCGACCGAGTCGTTGACGATGAACGCCACGTCGCGCGCGGCGCAGATCGTCTGGAGCGGTTCGGCCAGCCGCGCCGCCTCGTGCTGATCGACATCCTTGACGCGGAACTGGAACGCGGCGATCGGCCCCGCGTCCAGCGCGCGGGCGAGCTGGTCGGGAAAGTCGCCGCCAACCTCGCCGGGCGAGATCAGATAGAGCTGGCAGGGCGGCCGTCGGTCGGGGCGGACGAAAGCGGTCGCGAAGTCAGGATCGAGCGGGTCGAGCGGGTCGTCTGTCATACTGCCCCGTTGGCACGTTGCACCGCCACGGGACAGTCCCGGAGGTGGACCCCCACCGCAGCCGCGAAACCGGCGGGGTCGTCCAGCCGGTGCATGACCCGGCGCACGCCGCGACGGCCCGGCCTAGGGCCGGTCAGCTCGATCACCACATTGGGGTAGGCGAGCAGCGCCAGATTCAGCGTTTCGCGCCGCTTTACCATCGCCGCCTCAACCGCCAAGGACAGGCCGGCGACGTCGGTGAAGGCTACGCTGATCGCCTTGATCCGCCCTGCCCTGAGCAAGATCCGGTCGCCGTCGATCAGCGCGGGCATCGTCTTGAACGACCGCGCCATGGCGACAAGCCCAGCAATGCCGATAGCAGTCACCGCCGACAGGAAGACGGCGACACGGGGCCGCCACAGCGCGACCAGCAAATGCACGACGACCAGCTCCAGCGTAGCCAGCGAGAGCCACGCCCAGAAAATCGGCGCCACGGCGCGATGATAGCTGAACCGCGCGGTCTCGTCGGTCACGCCGACGCTGCTTAGGCCGTCTCGGCAAGCTTGTGAGTCGAGGCCGCGTAGATCTCGTCGATGGCCTCGCCCAGCGCCCGGTCGAACTCCGCGTCGCTCATCTGCACGCGCAGATCCTCGAGCAGCGCGCGGCTGAAGCTGGCGATGATGCCCGTGTTCTTTGCCAGTTCGGCGCAGGCCTCCGTCCGGTGGTAGCCGCCCGACAGCGCCACGACGTGCAGTACGCGCGGGTGCGTCGTCAGCGGCGCGAACAGCCCGGGCGTGGCCGGCAGCGACAGCTTGAGCATGACCTTGTCGTCGCCCGGCATCGTGTCCAGCGCCCCGGTCAGCTCCTTGAGCAGGATCGCGTCGGCCTCGGTGCGCTCGGGGCTCTTGATGTTCACCTCCGGCTCGATGATCGGGATCAGGCCGTGGCTGAGCACCTCCTGCGCGAGCTCGAACTGCTGGGTCACCACCGCCGCGATTCCGGCGCGGTTCGCCAGGTTGACGACCGATCGTTCCTTGGTGCCGAACACGCCTAGATCGCGGCCGCGGTCGAGCAGCGTGCCCAGGCCGTCGATCGGCTTCATCAGCTGCACGCCGTCGGCCTCCGCCTCCAGCCCCTTGTCAATCTTCAGGAACGGCACGACGCCCCGATCGTGCAGCGCCTGCGGCACGGGCTTGCCATCCGCCCGACCGTCCATGGTGCGCTCGAACAGGATGGCGGCGATCACCTTTTCGCCCGTGAAAGCGGGGGAGGTGATGATCCGGACGCGCATCTGGTGGATCAGGTCGAACATCCCGGCGTCCGTGGACCACGCGCCCTCCTCGATGCCGTAACCCTTCAGCGCCTTGGGCGTGGAGCCGCCGCTCTGGTCCAGCGCCGCAATGAAGCCGCGGCCTCCGGCGATCTTGGCGGTCATCTCGGCGGTGTTCATGTCAGGCTCCTGGCAGCACGGGTGTCCGTTGCTGTTAGCGGCGGGTCTTTGGCGGGGCAACGGGGCCGCGCCGGTGCTTGGGCGACGCTCTTGACCCTCGCGCCTGCCAACCGCACTCTCCCGCCGATGGGGGATGGCCGATGAAGAAACGAATGCGCTGGGTGGCGGGCTGTGCGGCGATGCTGGTGGCGCAGGCGACGCCGGCGAAGCTGCCCAAGGTCGGCCAGCCGGCGCCGGACTTCCAGCTGACGCTCACCGACGGCAGCAAGGTAGCGCTGGCTGACCTGCGTGGGCAGGTGGTGGTGCTGAACTTCTGGGCGACGTGGTGCGTGCCGTGCCGCCAGGAGCTGCCGACGCTGGATGCCTATCACCAGGTCCAGGCCCCACACGGGCTGCGCGTGTTCGCCGTCACCACCGAGGACTCCGTGCCGCTCTTCCGGCTGAAGGCGCTGTTCGCGGCCATGCACATCACGCCGGTGCGCAAGGTGAAGGGCCCTTATGGCGACAACGAGGCCGTGCCGACCAACATCGTCATCGATCGCGCGGGCCGCGTTCGGTACGCCAAGGCGGGCGCGTTCGACCTCGACGCGCTCAATGCCACGCTGGTGCCGCTTCTGCGCGAGCCCGCGCCCGCCGGCTAGCCGGCGAGCGCCGCCACCCCCGGCAGCTCGCGGCCTTCCATCCATTCCAGGAACGCGCCGCCGGCGGTCGAGACGAAGGTGAAGTCACCCGCCACGCCCGCGTGGTTCAGCGCCGCCCCCGTGTCGCCACCGCCCGCGACCGACACCAGGCTGCCGTCGCCGGTCAGGGCGGCCGCCGTGCGCGCGAGCGCCACCGTCGCGGTATCGAAGGGCGGCGTCTCGAAGGCGCCGAGCGGGCCGTTCCACACCAGCGTGCGGCAGGTCTTGAGCACATCGCCCAGCGCCTCCGTGGCGGCTGGCCCGACGTCGAGGATCATTTCGTCCGCCGCGACCTCATGCACATTGACCGTGCGGGTCGGCGGGTTCGGCCGGAACTCGGTCGCGACCACCACGTCATAGGGCAGGTGGACGGTGCAGCTGGCGCGGTCGGCAGCGGCCATGATCTCGTCGGCGGTCCCGGTCAGGTCATGCTCGCACAGCGACTTGCCCACGGCGACACCGCGTGCGGCCAGGAAGGTATTGGCCATGCCGCCACCAATGATCAGGTGATCGACACGCGCGACCAGATGTTTGAGCACGTCGAGCTTGGTGGACACCTTGGCGCCGCCGACCACCGCCGCGACGGGGTGCTCGGGGCTGCCCAGCGCGCGGTCGAGCGCGTCCAGCTCCGCCTCCATCGCCCGGCCGGCAAAGGCCGGCAACCGGTGCGCGAGACCTTCGGTCGAGGCGTGGGCGCGGTGCGCGGCGGAAAAGGCGTCGTTGACGTAGAGGTCGCCCAGCGCCGCAAAGCGCTCCACCACCTCGGCAGCGTTCCTTTCCTCACCCGCGAAAAACCGCGTGTTCTCCAGCACGGCGACGTCGCCCGGCTGCAGGGTCGCAACCGCGTCGGCGGCCGCGTCCCAATCGATGAAGCGCACCGGCCGACCCAGCACCTGTTCATATGGCTTCGTCACCAGCGCCAGCGACAGGTTCGGATCGCGCTCACCCTTGGGGCGGCCGAAATGGGCGAGCACCAGCACGATCGCGCCGCGATCCGCGAGTTCGGTCACGGTGGGCAGGGTCGCGCGCAGGCGCGTGTCGTCGGTGACCCGCCCGTCCGCCACCGGCACGTTCAGGTCCTCGCGCACCAGCACACGCTTGCCCGCGACGTCGCCCATATCGTCCAGCGTCTTGAACGCGCGTGCCATGCCGATCTCCCCAGTGTCGCCGGCGCGTTACCGACGCGGGCGGCTCAGGCCAAGCCCTCCACCCGGATCACGTCGCCGACGACTACCGTGCCGCCGCGCAGGACGCGAGCGCAGACGCCGCCGCGCCAATCGACCTTCAGGGCTGCGAAGAGGCCGGGGGCCAGATGCTCCATCCTCTCGCAGGGATCGGTGAAGCGGGTCATTTCGAGCACAACTTCCGCCCCGAGCCGCAGCATCGTGCCCGGTTCGTGCGGCAGGTCGAGGCCGTCGACGACCATGTTGCAGCGCCGCTCCCACCAGGGCAGGTCGCGTCCGACCGCGGCCATCGCGGCGTCCCAGTCCCCGCGCTCCATGAGCGTGACCTGCCGCTTGCCCGCGCTCCCCGGCTTGCGCACGCCGCGGTGATCGCCGGTGATGCCGCCCGCCTCGGTGATCTCCGCACGCTCGAGCACCTCCATCGGCGCCTTGCGGAAGGGCTTGCGCGCGAGCCCCGCGACGACGCCGAGCTGCACGACCCCCACCGCGGGACGCAGGTCGGCGAGCAGCTGATCGGTCATGATCTTTCCCCGCACGACCGAGCCCCCCGGCGCGGTCGCTGGAGGCAAGC
Organism: uncultured Sphingomonas sp.; assembly: GCA_964247925.1. Lineage (GTDB taxonomy): Bacteria > Pseudomonadota > Alphaproteobacteria > Sphingomonadales > Sphingomonadaceae > Sphingomonas. The sequence continues at coordinate 545 of CAXTWJ010000084.1, read as the reverse complement.
TGCGCTACTTGCGCCCGTCGCGCAACACCCGTTCGCCGCAGCGCAGCATCAGATCAGCGCGGCCATCGCCGTCGCGGTGTCGACCATGCGGTTGGAGAAGCCCCATTCATTGTCGTACCAGCTGACGACGCGCACCAGCTTGCCGTCGATCACCGCCGTCTCCAGGCTGTCCACCGTCGAGGACGCGGGCGTGTGGACGATGTCGATCGAGACCAGCGGGTCGGCCGAATAATCCAGCACGCCCTGCATCGGCCCCTCGGCGGCCGCCTTGAGCAGCTGGTTCACCTCGTCGCGCGTGGTGTCGCGGCCGGGGGTGAAGGTGAGATCGACCAAGCTGCCATCGGGCACCGGCACGCGCACGGCCGAGCCGTCCAGCTTGCCCTTCAGCTCCGGCAGCACCTCGCCCACCGCGCGCGCCGCGCCCGTGGTGGTCGGGATCATGCTCATCGCGGCCGCGCGCGCGCGGCGCAGGTCGGGGTGGATCTGGTCCAGGATCTTCTGGTCGTTGGTATAGGCGTGGATGGTGGTCATCAGCCCGCGCTCGA
>CAXTWJ010000083.1:0-9369 GCA_964247925.1 uncultured Sphingomonas sp. | reverse complement strand
CGGGCTCGCCATGCGCCTGGGGGGCGAAGAGCGCGAACTCCGACAGCCCCTCCTCATGCGCGACCTCGCCGCCGTCGTTCAACCGCGCCAGCACCGCGCCCAGCCCCGCCTCGATCGCGGCGGGCCGCAGTGCCGGCATCAGCAGGCGCACCGACATCAGCGTGTCGCGCCCGAAATAGGTGTCGAACCGCCACGAGCCCGCCAGGAACTTCTCGCGATAGCTCAGGAACGCGAGCGCGTGGCGCGTCGCCGGGTCGGGCGCGGCACGATCGTTGAGCAGTTCGCCTTCGGACAGGCCGGTGAGCGGCGCGTCGCCGGTCGCGGCCACCACGCGCAGGCGGATGGGCGCGGCGCCGGCGCGCACGATCGCGCCCTTCTCGATGCGACCGGCGAGCACCTGCACCTCCAGCCGGTAGCCGGGCGCGCCATCGACGCGGTCGCGCGCCCAGACCAGGCGGTCGCCGGGGACGCGCGGCGCCACCGCGACCGCCGGCGGCAGACGGCCGATCGCCTGATAGTCGCGCAGGTAGCGGACGTTGGACAGCACCGCCTGCCTGACCGTGAGCCGAGGCGCGGTGGTGGTCGCGACCGCCGCCACGCCGTTCAGCGCCCGCCCGCGCGCGTCGGTGACGGACAGCGGCCGGGGCGCCTGCTCCAGCGTCCAGCGCGCCGGGGCGGCCACGCGCTCGAACCAAAGCCCGACGCCGCTGTTGCCGGCGGGAAAGGCGACCAGGATACGCGGGTCGGCGCCGTTCCTGAGCAGCAGATGCGCCGCGACCGGCCCCTCGCGCACGAAGGCGTTGAGGTTCTGCCCCTCCGTCACCTGATAGGCGAGCTCGGGCGGCCGCCGGTCCGGCGCGCCCGCGCCCGCCTGCGCCGCCAGCAGCGCCGCCAGCAGCGCCGCCATCATCGCCCAACGCGTCATCCCGCACTCTCCCCTATGACAGGGGCGCGACGACCCGCCGGCCGCCGCGCCCCCGCTTACCCCATCGACGCGCGCGTCAGAACTTGAACGTCACCGAGCCGCCATAGGTGGTGCCGACGATGCCGCGCGCGTAGAAATAGCCGTCGGTGATCGCCTGCGTCTGGCCCTGGCGCGGGTTGCCCTCCGTCAGGCCCTTCACGTTGAACAGGTTGTCGACGTTCAGGTTCGCCTGCAGCCGCTCGGTCAGGTTCAGATCGACGCCCAGGCTGACCACCTGATAGCGCGGCAACGCCACGCCATTGCCCGCGTCGGCGAAGATGCGGCCGATATACTTGTACCGGCCATACAGGTCGCCCAGCCCGCCCGGCAGCTTGGCGGTCGGCGTGATCGTGAACAGCCGGGCGGGCGTCCGCTCGGGTCGGTTGCTCGAAAAGCCCAGGTCGGCGATGCCGTCCAGCTCGAGGTTCTGCAGCTTGGGCTTCTGGAACACGCCCTGGAAATCGACGGAGAACCAGTCGATCGGCCGCACATTCGCGTCGATCTCGACGCCGTCGGTCTTCAGGTCGGCGTTGATGTTCTGCTGCTGCGCCGGGTTGAGCGGATTGGCGAAATTGTAGTTCTGGTTCTTGAAATTGGTGCGGAACACCGTCGCCGAGCCGCTGAACAGCCGGCCATACTGATAGCGGACGCCCGCCTCGTACAGCTCGATGGTGGTGATCGGATCGACATTGTTGGTCTGGAAGCCGTTGGCGTAGCGCGCGTAGATCGCGAGCGCGGGCGTGATCAGATAGTTGGCACCGACGGTATAGGCCGCCTTCTTCTGCGTCGCCTTGCGCGTGGCGAAGGTGCCGTCGAAGGTCGAGCCGACATTCTGCACGACGCCGACCACGCCCGGCTGCACCGGCTGGTTCACCGCCGCCGCGTTGCCGTCGAGCGCGGTCGCACGGTCATGCTCCCAGCGGATGCCGCCGTCGATGCGGAGGTCGCCGATCGCCAGCTCGTCATTGGCGTAGAGCGAGTAGGTCGAGTCCTTGCGCTCGCGGATGCCGGCACCCCAGTCGCCATAGGAGACCAGGCCGTTGTCCGACAGCGTGCCGATGACCTGGTTGGCGCCGTTCAGCGCGACCACGTCGTAGATGTCGCTGTTGGTCTTGACGTCGTTCACGACGCTGGCGGTCGCGGACTGATCCTGGTCGCGCTTGACGTGGTAGTACATCACGCCCGCGGTCAGCGAGTTCTTGAACCCGCCCTTGTCCACTTCCCAGCGCCCGCCGGCGTTCAGGCCGAAGTCGCGGCCCTTGACGTAATCGTGGTTGAGCGTGGTGCGCTGCAGGAAGCCGTTGCCGTTCAGGGCATTGAGCTGATCAACCTGGTTCGAGCCCAGCAGCACGCCCGTGCGCAGGTTCTTGATGCCGAAGCGCAGGGTGGTCGGGTACGCCGCGAAGCCGGCCTGCAGCAGACCCAGAATCGGCGAGTTCTCGTTGGGCGTCAGATAATTGACCGCGCTGGTCAGCCCGGCATTGCCCGTGCCGGAGCCGGGAAAGAGGCCGTTGAAGTCGTACGAGTATGTCAGGTAGCGCGTGTGCGCGAACAGGTCGATCGAGTCGTTGAGCGGCTTGTCGATGTCCAGCCGGATCTGCGCCGTCTTGGACACGATGCCGTCGCGGTAGCGGAAATCGCGAAAGCCGCTCGCGTTCTCGAAGGTGGAGACGGGGACCGCGATGTCGGCGAAGGCGTCGCCGCCGACATTGCCGAACTGCGTGCCCAGGCTCGGGATCGAGCCCGGCTTGCCGTTGGTGAAGCGATAGGGCTGATCGGCGTAATAGGCGTTCTCGATCCGGCCGCCCTTCGCCGACAGGCGGATCGAGCCACCGCCCTCGAACTGGTATTCCAGCATGCCCTTCACGCGATAGCCCTGATAGTCGAAGGGGTTCTTGCGGACGCCGGGCGAGGACTGGACGTAGCCGCCCAGGTTGAAGGCGAGCTTATCGGTGATCGGCTGCGAATAATAGAAGTCGGCGCGCTTCAGGCCGTAATTATAGGCCGTGACACGCGCGAGGCCTTCCGCCTGCGTATGGTTGGGGCTGCGCGAGATGAAGTTGATCGTCGCACCCGCGCCGTTGACGGTCAGCACGCCCGACGAGCCGCCCTTGACGGCCTCCAGCCGGTCGATCGTCAGATCCTGGTCGAAGAAGAAATCCGCGCCGCCGCCATTGTAGAGGATCGGCAGGCCGTCCTCTTCCAGCTGCACGAAGCGCTGGCCGCCGCCCTGCAGGCCGCGCACGGAATAGTTGTTGGACACCTGGCCGGCGGTGGACTCGACGAAGATGCCGGGCACCAGCTCCAGCAGGTCCGCGGTCGAGCGCGGCGCCTTGCGGTCCAGCGTCGCGCGGTCGGCATAGGTGATGTCGGCGGACGAGGTGATCAGCGGCCGATTGCGCGTCGTCTGGCCGGTCACCACGACCTCGTTCAGGTCGTCGTTGCTCTCGGCGGGCGCGGTCGTCTGGTTCGGCGATGGCGCGGTGGACTGGTCGGTGGTCGCCTGGCCCGTCGTCACGGTCTGCGGGGCGGCGGCGGCGTCGGCGGCGAACGGCATGGCGGCGCTGGCCAGCAACGCGGCGCGAACGCCGGCCCGAACGGAAAACAGCATTCAATCCTCTCCCACACCACAGGCGTCAGCCGGGTTTGCCGGCTCGATCGCGCCGGATTGCGCCCGCCAACGTCTTTTGAAAACGTTTTCTGCACACGCTCGCGTCGATTTTGGCCGACCTGTGGCATGACGGCAACGGCAGGCGACCGGAAGCGCCGTTTCGGTCGATAGCCGCGGCCGCCCGCGGCGAGGCGATCCGCCGCCAAGCGTTGAAATGCATTGCACGATCGGCTTAGCTCGCCCGCGATGATCCGGAACCCGCGCGCCATTGTCGCCCTGTGCCTCAGCTATGCGCTGCTCGGGCTGTTGATGAACAGCGTCGGCACCGTGATCCTGCAATCGGTCGCGCACTACGGCGTGTCCAAGCCGCGCGCGGCGACGCTGGAGGCGTGCAAGGACCTGTCGGTGGTGGTCGCCTCCTTCCTGTTCGCGACCGCGCTGCCCCGCTTCGGCTTCCGTCGCGCGCAGATCGTCGTCGCGCTGCTGATCGCGGGCGGCGCGCTCGCCATCTCGACCGCCGACGGCTTCGTCGCCATGCAAGCGTTCTTTGTCCTGGTCGGGCTGTGCTTCGGCACCGCCAAGGTCGCGACCTATGCCACCATCGGCCTGATCCGCCCCGAGCGGGAGGCGCACGCCGGCCTGACCGTGCTGGTCGAGGGCGTGTTCATGGTCGGCATCCTGCTCGGCATCTGGCTGTTCGGCTGGTTCATCGGCCGCGACGCGACCGGGCATGACTGGCTGCGCGTCTATCGGATGATCGCGGCGCTGGCGGGGGCGGCGGCGCTGCTGTGGTGGGCGACGCCGCTGGACGAGGGCGCGGCGCGTGGGAGCGCGGCGCCGGGCCGTCGCACGCTGCTCGCGCTGCTGGCGCTGCCGGCGGTGGTCGCGTTCCTCGTCGCGATCTTCCTCTATGTGCTGGTCGAGCAGAGCGTCGGCACCTGGCTGCCCACCTTCAACCGCGAGGTGCTGCACCTGTCGCCCGCGATGAGCGTGCAGGCGTCGAGCATCTTCGTCGCCGCGCTGGCGGTGGGACGACTGGGCGCCAGCCCGCTGGTGGCGCGGCTCGGCTGGCTGCGGCTGCTGCTCGGCTGCCTCGCCGTCGTGGCGGCGCTGATCGTGCTGACGCTGCCGAGCACGCGCGGCCTGGCGGCGCGCCCCGGCACCGGCTGGCTCGACGCGCCCGTCGCGGCCTGGCTCTTCCCGCTGATCGGCGTGGCGCTGGCGCCGATCTATCCGATCGTCTCGTCGGTGGTGCTGAGCGCGCTGCCGCGCGACCGGCACGCGGCGGCGGTCGGGCTGATGGTGATCTTCTCCGCGCTCGGCGGCACGATCGGGTCGTTCATCACCGGCGTGGTGTTCGCGCGCTTCTCCGGCCCGGTCGCCTTCTACCTGACGCTGCTGCCGCTCGCCGGGGTCGCGATCGCGCTGATCCGGCTGCATCGGCTGGTCGCCGCTCAGGCGCGATAGGCGGCCAGGTCGAAGTCGCCGATCGCGGCGATCACGCGATCGGCCGCCGCCAGCGCCGCCGGGTCACCGACGCCGAGCGCCGCCATCCCCGCCGCCCGGATCGCTCGCAGGCCCGCGAGGGAGTCCTCGACGCCGAGCATCCGCGCCGGCACCACCCCCAGCGCCGCGGCGGCGTGCAGGAAGATGTCCGGCGCCGGCTTGCCGGGCAGGCCGGCGGGATCGACCACGGCGTCGAACAGATCCGCGATGCCGAGCCGCGCCAGCAGCATCGGCGCGTTGCGGCTGGCGGACGCCAGGGCGACGGACAGCCCTGTCGCGCGACACTCCTCCAGCACGGCGCGCGCGCCCGCGAACAGGTCCGCCGGCCCCCATTGCGCGACCTCCTGGAGATACCAGTCGTTCTTCGTGGCCGCGAGGCGGGAGCGGGTGGCCGCGTCATAGCCGGGCCGATCGCCCAGGATCAGGTGGAGGCTGTCCATGCGCCCGACGCCCTTCAGCGCCTCGTTGGCCTGCTCGTCGAACGGGATGCCGAGCGTGTCGGCCAGCCGCTGCCACGCACGGTAGTGCGCGCGCGCGGTGTCGCAGAGCACGCCGTCCAGGTCGAACGCCACCGCGTCCAGCGGGCGGGGCAGCGTCATGGCGTCGAACCAGGCGCGAGCGGGCCGGTCCAGCGCTCACCGGGGGAGAGGTGAATGTCGGTGCCGTGGTGGCGCAGCGTGATCGCCGGGCCATCGCTGGCGTGATAGCTGATCGCGTCCCCCTCGACGGCGACGCGCACGGTCGTGCCGCGCCATCGGACACCGAAGCGATAGCCGGCCCAGGCCGCCGGCCGGCTCGGGCGAAAGCCGAGCCGCTCGCCCGTCGGGCGGAACCCTCCGAAGCCCCAGACCAGCGCCATCCACGACCCCGCCATGGCCGCCATATGAACGCCGTGGGCGGTGTTGCCGTGCTGATCGTCGAGATCAACGAAGGTCGTGGCCGCGGTGAAACGCAGCGCCGCCTCCTCGTCGCCCAGCTCGGCCGCGAGGATCGCGAAGGTCGAGGCGGACAGCGTCGAATCGTGGGTGGTGATCGGCTCGTAATGCGCGAAGGCACGGGCCTTGCGCTCCAGCGGGACGTCCTCGCCGCCCAGCACCAGCCCCAGGATCAGGTCCGCCTGTTTCGCGACCTGACGCCGGTAGAGGAACAGCGGGTGATAGTGGAGCAGCAGCGGCAGCTCGTCCGCCATCATGTCGGCGCGCGGCCAGCGCGGCTTGGCGAGGAAGCTCGCGTCCTGCGCGTCGAGATCGCGTTCGGCGTCATATGGCAGGTGCATGGCGTCGGCGGCCTGCGCGAATGCGGCGAGCTCGTCCTCGCTCACCCCCAGCGCCGCCGCGCCGACCCGGCGCGCGGCCTCCACCGTGTAGCGCAGCGCCTTCTGCGCCATCCGGTTCGTGTACCAGTTGTCGTCGATGAGCGCGGTATATTCGTCCGGCCCCGTCACCCCGCGCAGGTGGAAGCGCCCGTTCTCCCAGTCGCCCAGCGCCAGCCACAGCCGCGCCATCGCCACCAGCGCCTGCGCGCCCCCCTCGACCAGCAGCGCCTCGTCGCCGGTCGCCTCGACATACAGCTGCATCGCGAAGGCGACCGCGGCGTTGATGTGATATTGCGCCGACCCGCTGGGGTAATGCGCCGAACATTCCCGCCCCGCGATCGTGCGCCAGGCATAGAGCGCGCCCTGCCGATGCCCGAGCGCGCGCGCGTTGGCGATCGCCGCGTCCAGCGTGGCGATGCGGTATTCCAGCATCGCGCGCGCCACCGCCGGCGCGAGCATGGCCAGCACCGGCAGCACGAAGGCCTCGGCATCCCAGAAGACATGGCCCTCATAGCCCTCGCCGGTCAGCCCCTTGGCGGCGGTGGTGGCCCGGCCATCACGCGGCGTCGAGGCGAAGAGGTGGAACAGGTTGAGCCGGAGCGCGGCGGACAGCCGGGGATCGCCGTCGATCGCGAGGTCGGCCGTCTGCCAGAAAGCGTCGAGGATGTCCGCCTGTGCCGCCACCGCCGCCGCGAACCCCCGGCCCAGCGCGTCCTCCGCCAGCACCTCCGCTTGCCCCGCGAGCGGTCCGCCCGTGCCGACGGCATAGCCGGTGACGATCAACGTCCAGCCATCCTCCTCGCCCATGCGCTGCGCGGCGGCGACGGTGATGCCGCTGCCCGCGAGGCGTTCGATCACCAGCGCATCGTCGGCCCGCTCGGTCCTAAAACCCGCCATGCCAAGCGCCGTGCCGATGCGGGGGTCGTCCGACGGCCCCGCCTGGCGCGGCGCGGGCCGCAGGCGGGGATGGACGGTGACGGCGTGCCCCGCCATCGTGGCGCGCAGCCGGCGCAGCAGCAGCGTGCGGCCGTCCAGCGGCACCAGCCGCTCCGCCTCGACCGTCAGCACCCGGCCATCGGTCAGCGTCCAGTCGGTCCGCCGCGCCAGCACGCCCGCGCGCAGGTCCAGCACCCGTGTCGTGCGCGGCGCCGCGCCGGTGAGGTCGATCGCGACGCCATCGACGCCAAAAGCGATCGCCAATGGCTCGGCGACGGGCACGCGCGTGTCGGTGCCGGCGGCGAAGCCGTGCAGTCGCTCGTGATAGGGGATCGGCGACTGCTCATGGGCGTGGGTCAGGAAGGTGCTGGCGCGCGCGACCTCATCCAGCTCGCCGCGCACCCCGATCGCGCCGTTCGCCAGCGCCAGCAGCGTCCCCGCCCAGTCGGCGCGCGCGGGATCGTCGCCGCCGATGCGCAGCCGCCAGCCGTCGTCGTCGAAGGCGTGGTCGCCCGATAAGCCTTTCGCGTGCGCCAACAGACCCGTCCCCGCCCCTGGGTCGCCAGCGATACAGGCCCTTTGATAACGTTTTCAAGCGCGTTCAGGTGTCGCGCACGATGATCCCGGTCTGGAGCGTCGCCGAGCGCGGGCGGCCGCCGTCGATCTGCTGCATCAGCTTCTCCACCAGCAGCGCGCCCGCCACGTCCGTCTGCTGATTGACCGTGGTCAGGGCCGGGCTGAAATGTGCGGACGGGGGTATGTTGTTGTAGCCGACCAGCGAGAAGTCGCGGCCGGCGTTCAGCCCCCGCTCCCGGAACGCGCCGATCGCGGCCATCGCCGCCGTGTCGGAAAAGGCGAACACCGCGTCCGGCTGCCGCCCGCCGGCCAGATAGGCCGCGACGGTGGCGGCGGTCCCGGTCGCCGCCATCGACACGATCGGCAGGATATCGACGGTCGCGGTTCCCTGCGCGCTGGCGACCGCGCACAGCCCCTCATGGCGCTGGCGCATCTCTTCATGGCGGAGGTCGCCGATGAACAGCCAGTGGCGGCGCCCGGCGGCGACGAAATGCTCGCCCGCCAGTCGCCCGCCCAGCCGGTTGTCGCTGCCCACCGTACAATAGCCCGCGTCGTCCGCCGTCGCCCCCCAGACCACCAGCGGCACGTCGTGGCGCGCCAGCGCGCGCAGCATCGGGTCGCGCGTCCCCTGGCCCAGCACCACGAAGCCGTCGGCGCCGCGCGCGCGGTGGAAGTCGCGGAAGTCGCGCGCCTCCTCCAGCCCCGGCGGCGAGAGCAGCAGGTCCTGGTTGCGGATCGACAGCGCCTCCGACACGCTGGCCAGCAGCTCGAACACGAACGGGTCGCCGATCGCGCCCGCGCGGTGCGAGCCGAAGTCGAGCATCACCGCGACCGTGTTGGTGCGGGTGTGGCGCAGCCGCTGGGCATTGCGGTTGACGGCATAGCCGTGCGCGCGCGCGACCTGAAGCACGCGCTCGCGCGTTTCACCGGTCACCAGCGGGCTGTTGTTGAGCACGCGCGACACGGTCGGCGTCGATACCGCCGCCAGTCGGGCGATGTCCTGCATCGTCGGTCGCTGGCCACGACCCGTGCCGGGGGCAAACTTCGGGGCGTCGTCGGGCATGACACCGCCGTCTCAATCCCCCGCCGGCAAGTCAACACAGGTGACCACGCGCCGGCGGACGATTGCATCGCGACCAACGGCACCGCGGCGGCCCCCCCCGCGCGTGATCGCCGCCCGATGCCCAGAACGCGCATCGCACGGCGATACAAGCATCTTTGCGAATCGGCGGCGTCCGCTATCCCGGTCGATATGACAGGCGCGCGCGAGAGGATCGGCCATGACTGACGAGACCGGCGGTTCACCTTCGGCATCATGGGTGCGCTCCGCCTTCTGGGTGGGTACGCCGGGCGATCCCGTCCACTTCCGCGCCGCCATCCACGAGCAGCTCGTGCCGCGCCTCGCCGGGGGGCCCGGCGTCGCGCACCCGGCGGCGCGGTGGCCGGTGCGGCGCGAGGCCG
>CAXTWJ010000082.1:0-9411 GCA_964247925.1 uncultured Sphingomonas sp. | reverse complement strand
CGTCGGCGTCGGCCCCGGCTTCGGCGCTCGCGGCGCCGTTGCCACTGCCGGCGGCGCCGCGGCCGCCGCCTCCCTCGCGAGCGCCGCCAGCGGCGGCGCCAGTATCGCCGCCCTCCTCGCCGTGAACGCGATCGACGTCACCGTCATGGCCATGGTCGTGATCGGAAATGTCTTCGCGATCGCCCATATGATGGACATTGTCGCCGTCGTGGACATCGCTGTCGTCGTCGGCGGCGTCTGCCTTGCCCAGCTCGCGCATCCTGAAGTCGCCGCCCGCCAGCGCACGCGTCAACTCGAACCTGCCGCCGGAGCGGGCCTCGATCGTCAGGTGGGCGCGGTCGTATCCGACGCTCTCGGGAATCTGGCGAGGAGGCGGCTGCCCGCCGAGCATGAAGTCGATCGCCTCGACGAGGTATGACTTGCCGGTGTCCGAGGGTCCCGACACGACGTTCAGTCCAGGTGCGAACGTCATCACCGCATCAGTCTTGCCCGGGCCGGTTACCCGCAGGCTGCGCAGTTCGAAGCCGATCACAGGGCGAGCTCCGGCGGTAGCTGGACGGCTTGGAACTCGCGCGTCCAGCGCTCGAAGCGGGCGTCGAAGTAGCTCTTGAGTTCGTCGTCGTCGAGCACGCCGAACTTCCCCACCGCCCATGAGGCGCGCTTGCGTAGCGTGCGGCTGTAGGCGGAGCCGAGGCATTCGAGGAAGGGGCCGGCCGCTTCTGCGGCGACATACGATATGCCGTCGCCGCTGGCGTTGCGCTCGATGAGTCCGCGGCTGATGAACAGTAGAAGGCCGCGTTCGATCAGCCCGCGCCGGACCAGGAGCTCGCCGTTGCGGAGAGGCGTGCTTGGATGGAGGCTGGCGGGTCCGTCGGCGTCGCTCGAGTGGACGACGAGATAGTCGAAGTAGAGCAGCCGCTGCAGGTCGAACGGGTCGGGACAGGCCTCGGCTAGGATCGCGAGCGAACGAAGGCCCGTCTCAAGCGCGCTGTTGAACGGCGAGGCGTGGGGCGGGGCGTCAATCATCACCCGGCACCCATGTCAGCCGGTCCTCGTTGGCGAGCTGGTGCACGACTCCCTTCCGGTCGCTGGGGTCTACTCGGCCGAGCAGAGCCGAGCTCGTCAGGTTGAGGCTGGTGGCGTGCGCCGTCGTCGCGTTCACGCGGGTCAGTCCGCACGGATGGTCGGCCTCGGCCGTGTCCACCACGCCGTTCAGGATCTGGTCCTGCAGGTTGTCGAACGCGCCGTCCGGCAGGGTGTCGCGCGAGAAGCTGCGCAACGCCTCGGCGCAGTAGAAGCTCTCCCGCGCGCGCTGCAGGTGCCGCTTGTGCGGTTCGGTGAGCGAGGCGGGCGACGGGTAGGCGGCGCCCCGGTTGTCGCCATAGGCCTCGAGCAGCTGCGCGACATAGCGGGTCTCGCTTGCCCCGATGGTCGCCGGCGGTGCTGGCGACGCTGGTCGTGCGGGCAGGCCGAGGCCGAAGCGGACGGCGAAGTAGGGCGTCTTGCGGTGCTGCTCGATGAGCCGCGGCGTCGGCAGGTGGCCGACGCGCGCGAAGTCGAAGGCGATCACGTGCCGCAGCAGCGCGCCTTCCAGCGGCACGCTCTTCGTCGCGGTGATCTGCGTGGCGCATTTCGCCGGCCAGTTCGCGATGAGCCCCTCGCGCAATCTTTCAGGCTTCTTGATCAGGTTGAGGAGCTTGGTGCCGACGCCCCGCGGGGCGACGAAGCGGTATGCCCGGGGGACATCGTATTCGCCGATGAACGTGTAGTAGCAGAGTTTCCCAAGCTCGACCCATATGTCGTTAGGTGCGAGCGGGTGGTCGTAGTGCTTGCATTGGAAGTTGTCCCAGTCGGAGCCGGGGTTGGCCGGGTCGACGGTCGCGATGACGTCGCATCCCCTGTCGCCGGCGCCGCCCGCCCGTTCCACCAGTCTGTAGCCGGGCAGGCTCGACGCCCATTCGTCGACGACGGCTTCCCACTGGTCGGCCGAGAACAGCTTGATCCGCTCGATCGGCGGGATCGACGGGCCGGAACGGATCTCGAGCGGATCCGCGCCGCCGATCTCGGTGGAGACTGTGATGAGGTGGCCCGCCGGCTTCATCCCCTGAACTGCATCCCCTGCGACGGTCGGGCTCGCCAGCCGTGCTGGCCCGGCGGCCCGATCTTCCTGATAACCTGCGCTATTCCCGTTAGAGCAACGGCACGCGGATTAGAAGCTCGGCGACGGCGCGCAGGGCATCTGCCTTGCTCATCGGCACGTCGGGCTATCGGCAGAACTCCGCTGTCGGAGCGTCTCCGTTCCTTCCGCCCGATCCACGATAGGACACGGTGCCCTCCTGGACACTCCGCAGGCGCGCCATCGTCGTGCGACACTGGTCGATGCCGGCGTCGATGACGGCGCCGTCGGCCGGACGCGTGAGGATGTAGCTCGCGACGAGCCCGCCGCTGACGCGGATCGGGTCGGCCCCGAAGAAGGTCGCGATGTTCTTGGTGTTCGTCAGGCTGCCGCCCGACTTCTCGACGTGGACCCGCAGCACGCCGCCGACTTGGGTCATCAGCAGCTCGAGCCGGGCGGCGCGGGCGATGGGAACCGCGCCCTGCGCGTCGGCAGTCGTCACGCGCGAGAAGACGAGGTTGCCGAGACGCGCGAGCAGCGGCGAGTTGGACCCGTCGTCGGCGACGTCGACCGTTCCGATCGCGGCGGCGGGCAGCCGCGCGCGCGTCCTGAGCGTGCCTGCGACCGCCGTCAGCAGCATCGAGTCCGACACGGGCACGGTGGCGGCCGTCACCTCCGTCTCCGAACGCGCCATGCCGGCAATCGCGGAGATGATGGCCACGGCGCCCGGTATGAGCTTGATTGCGGGGCCGCGGGTCGGACCGGCGGGCTTGAACCCGAGCGCCTCGAACTGACGGGTCAGGCCGTCGATCTCGGCGGTGACCGACCCGACGAGGCCGAAGTCGAAGGCGTCGTCCCGCGTGAGGAGCAGGACGTTGTCTGCCGCCGGCACCTTACCCGCGATCACGCTGCCGGCGAGTCGGACCACCGGGGCAGTGAGGAGCATCGCCTCCATGTCGCCGGCGTTGGCGTTCAGCTTGGTGGTTCCCGCGTAGCTCGGCACACCGAGCGACGTGATCCGCGTGCGCTCAAGGTCCGCCTGAGCGTCTATCTTCGCGGCCTCGGCCTTGAGCCGATCCGCCTCAGCGTTGAACCGCGCCGTGTCGGCGGCCGTGGCGGCCGTGGCGGCGTTCGCCTCGCTCTGCGCGTTGGCGCCGTCGGTCACGCTTAGGAACGCCGTCCCGAGCGCCAGAGCAAAGATTGCTCCTTTTCCCTTCATGTCGATGCCTCCCTTGTCGAACGCGTTCTAACCATCCTCGACCTTCCTGGCGAATTCGGTTGGATCCGAATTGCCGGTCTATCGTCGGGAGCCGCTGGGGGTTCAGCCTGCAGCCAATCACCTCAGGCGCGACCGCGCAGTCGACCCCTCCGCTATCGGCGGGATAGCACAAGGCGGTTGGTCGCTCGACGGGGGTGAGCACCACACGTAAGCTCGGGGCGAGATGGCTCCTACGAGAGACAACCACTACGTTCCCCGCTGGTATCAGAAGCGGTTCCTCGAGCCGGGGCATTCGTCACTGGCATACCTGGACTTAGCTCCGGACGTGCGGATCCTGGGCGACGGGCACCGCGTCACGATGCCCTCGACCACCCGCCGCTCGACGAAGAGCTGCTTCTTCCGGACCGACCTCTACTCCACGTTCTTCGGCACTGAGGTGAACGACGAGATCGAGCGGAGGCTGTTCGGCGACATCGACACACGTGGCGCCGATGCGGTGCGTGCCTTCGCCGCGACGGACCCCGCCGGCTGGCACGACCACTTCGGCTCCTTCTTCGAATACGTCGACATCCAGAAGCTGCGGACGCCGAAGGGATTGGCGTGGCTCGCGGCTCAGTATCCAGCCCTCAGCCAGAACGAGCTGATGATCGAGATGCAGGGCGTCCGGATGCTGCACACGACGATCTGGACGCAGTGCGTCAGGGAGGTCGTGTCGGCCGAGGACGCGGCGGTGAAGTTCATCGTCACCGACCATCCGGTGACGGCCTTCAATTATGCGCTGCCGCCGAGCGCACCACATTGCGCATATCCCCTGGATCCCGGCATCGCGCTGAAGGCCACGCAGACCCTTTTCCCACTCGGTCGGGACCAGTGCTTGATCCTGACCAATCTCGAATACGCCCAGGAGCCATCGGCGTCGCCGCTCCAGAAGCGAACCTTCGCGCGCAATTTCCGGCAGTCGATGGCGCGGACCGACAAGTTCGTCCGAAGCCGGCGTCTGAACGATCTCGAGGTGTCGCGGGTCAACCGCGTCCTGAAGGCGCGCGCCCATCGATTCGTCGCGGCCGGAAGCGAGGACCTGCTGCATCCCGAGGAGCTAGCCACCGGGTCATGGGCGGATTTGGCCCCGACGCTCCTTCCGCCGCGCGGCGAGCTATGGGGCTTCGGCGGCGAGACGTTCATCGGCTACGAGGATGGAAGCGTCCACTACGAGGACGCATTCGGGCGGACGCAGAAGGAGGTCGAGGCGCTGAGGAAGGCGCCGCCGGCCTCCCCGCCGAAACCCGCCGACCCATGCGGGTGCGGATCGGGACATCCATATCGGCTGTGCTGCCGCGCCCTCCGGGAGGAGTTGAGACCGAGCTGGACCCGGCGCGGCATCCGCGAACGCAACCTGTTTCTTCACCGCGCGATACTCTCGATCCTGCATATGGACGAAGGCAAGGACTGGACCGCGGTCCGACGGGATCTGACCGACGAGCAGATCAGGGAGGTGTATGCGCTGCATGCGGCGCTGTGGCCGGTCGAGACCGACCTGCTGGACCTTCTCCCGAAGCCGGATGGCCGTCCGCGCGCCGTTTTCACGGGATCGCTGCATCCGCAGTCGTTCGTCGAGTTCGCCATCGGCGCGTCCGCCTACTTCGGCGAGCTGCTCGTCCAGAATCCATTCGTTCACGCCGCGACGATCGCGGAGAAGTACAGGCCCACCGAGCACCCGCGATCATATCACCTCGAGTTCCTCAAATCGGTGGCGCTGTTTCTCAATCTGGCGCCGCTGGTCGCCGCCGGCCTCGTCAACCTGATTCCCGATCCTTGGACCTTCGACTATCACCTGCGGCGAACGACAATGGCGATGGCGGAGGCGCGGGCCGGTGGCCTCCCGATCACCCTGCGCGGCGAGCCACGCCTGAGCGAATTGGTGCGCCTCGACCAGATGCGCGACGTTCTCATGTGGCCGGACGAGATGCAGGCAAGACGCCTGCGCGAAGGTTTTTCGGACCTCGACGACGCTGGCTTGACCGCGATGCGCGCGGAGATCGAACGCATGAAGGAGGAGGATCCTCTCACTGCCTTGCAAGGGGGAATTTTCGGAGGCGGCGAGGAAGGCGGTCAGATGCGGCTCATGCAGATGGCGCCCAACTTCGAAATGGCCATGTATCTCGCTCAGGCGACCGGTGCGTCGGTCGTCACCGACAGCGCCTACCGCTGGCAGGAGATCCTCCGCGCGGCGCGGCCGCGGGCCGGCGCGCCACCGGCGAGGCTGCGGGAGTTGGCTTCCAGGATCGCCGACGCCGAATTTCTGTTCCCCGACGATCCTGACCGGATAATCGGACTGGCGCGCGAGCGCTCCCTCGCCGACTATCCCCGCCTGTTCGGCGACGCCTTCCGCTATCTTGAAACACTTGCCGAACGTGGCCCCAGGCCGAACTTTGAACAGGGCCTGGCCGCGCGGTTCGCCCGCTATCACGCCATGGCGCAGTCGGCGCTCCGCAGCCACGGCGGACCTGCCAACGTGGGCCGCATGTCGTGCGTGTTCGCCCCGACGGGTATCCAGGACAACACGATCAACCGGCTGCTGCTGATGTCGAGTTCGGAGCATCATCTCCCGATGGTGCCGACGGCGTTCTACATCCATCGGCCTGACCACTGAGATCGGCGCCGTCCGGAGGGGGCGCCACGGTATTCGGCTTACCTTGACTTCGGCGGAAGAAGCCTGAGCTGATCGTCCTGTCGTCGCCGATCCGCATCGGTCCGCGCACGATGCGATGCCCCTGTTTCGTTCCGCACGGGGCGGATGATAGATTGTGCCAATGAAGTCGACCGAACTTCGTCAGCGCGTCGAGCGCTACGTCCGGGGCGAGCCTCGCTTGGACGACCTCGATCGAATCTTCCTCGGCCTGCGAGAACGCAGTCTCGGCTTCTCGTCCGTCCGTGAGATTGGCGACTTCGTCGCCCATAGGGATCAGCGCGACCGGGGGCCCGTTACCGAGACCGTTCGCAACATCCACCTGAGCCTCGATTCGTGGCTGCAGCAGGGCGAGGGCCGCTTCCCGGATCTCGCCAAGGCCAAGCGGATCTGCGCGGCCAACCTGCGCACGGCGACGGACGAGCAGCTGAACGCCAGGCTCGGTTTGCGGCGCGAGGTGGTGAAGTCAGTGCTCGCGCAGGCGATCCGCAAGATGGAGACCGCCCGTTACGACAAGGTCACGAAGCGCGAGAGGGCTGTGTTCAACTACCTTGCGGGCGCGTTCATCTGGAACCCCGCATTCACCGACGAGCAGGTCGGCGACGAACTTGCTAGTGTCCTGATCAGGGCGGGAGCGCTGCGCGCGGACGAACGTGCGGCCTTTGATGCGAACCACGCCTCGCTCGCGCTCTATGTCGTCGCCGTGATGCACGATACCACGGTAGTGATGGACGACGGGTCGCGTTTCGAGCTGTTCGCAGGGTTCGACAACGATCAGCACCGGATCGAGGTCAAGGCGCGCATCGAGCTGGCTGGCTGGGGCAAGAGCGTCACGGCCCCGGTCTGCATCTTCTGGACGAAGTTGATTGGACCCGAACACTGCTCCGCCGAACTGGCGGCGATCCCTGGAAGATGGTCCGGCGCGATCGAGATCGATCCCTCCGGCCGCCTCGCGGCCTTGGCCTGAGCGATGGGTCGGGTCGGCCGCGACGTCTACCGCAGGAAGCTGGAGCGATACCTGTCGCACAGCTTCGACGAGCCGATGATCTCGCTGGTCGCTGCAGTCGTGGCCGCACAGTCGGGAAGCGAGAAGGCCTTGGCCACTCTGAGGGATCTTCCGCCTGACGCCTTGGGCGCGGAGCTGGGATCGTCCCACCACATCCCCCTCTGGTCCGTGGAGACCCTCGTCAATGAGCTGCTGTCCACCCCGAAAGCCAAGGGCTTTGGCGTCGGACGCACGCGTGTCCTGAACGCCGAGCTTTTCGCGACGTTGCGCACGCTTCAAGGTATCCTCATCGCGCTGGAGAACGCCGAGGACGGTATCTTCCTCGAGAAGCACGACATCTTCTACGAGATGTCGCGTATCGCGCAGCGCCAGTTCCCGTGGCAGCGGGGCGTGGCTAACGCCCCGCATCTCTATCGTTCCATGCTGCTCTACGGCGCCGGTTCGGCGCGGGACCACTTCGAGGCGAGCGCAGGATTGTCCATTGCCGACTTCGTTAAGGTCGGCGCGTGCATGTCGGGCGGTCTGCAGGGGAACGACTGGCTCCATCGCCAGCGCGACCTGACCGAGATCGGTATCTCGCCGGAGGTCCGGGAGGCCGCTCTCCGCAAGCTGGCGATTCCTTATGCCGAGGCGCGGCAACTGGCGGCCCGAATGCGAAAGGGCCACAAGCACACCGCCTACCGTCCCAGTATCCTGCGAGACTTCCCGATCATCGCGTTCGGTGAACTGGGCGAGCGGCTCCGCGCGCCGATCCCTGAGTTGATCATGTATCGGTATACCTCGGGCCTCTACCTCGATGTCGTGCGGGGCGGCCCTGCCGTATGGACCGGCATCGGCGAGCGGTTCGAGCGCTACGTCCTAGAGTATTTTCAGGCGATGATGTCCCCATACGTCGTTACCGGCGAGAAGGCCTACGGCCCGAAGAGGGCGCGACACCGCACACCTGATGTGCTGGTCTCGGCAACTGGCGGTGTCGTCGCGGCGATCGAGTGTAAGGCCAAGAGGATGAGCTTCGACGCTCGATATGCCGACGATCCCGTGGCTTCCGCCGCGATCGGCTTTGACGAGCTCGCGAAGGGCATGTTCCAGATCTGGCGCTTCTTCTCTCACGCCCGACGCGGCCTGACGGGCGACATCATCGTCTCGCCGTCCTGCAGGGGGGTGATCGTGACCGCCGACACTTGGCTGACGATGGCGAGCAGACAGGCTGAGCAGGTGATGGCGTCCGCCACGGCGATGTCCGACGCGGAGGGCGGTATCGACGAATGTGACCGCCGTGAGATCGCTTTCAGTCCGATCGACGACGTCGAGTTCGCCCTCCAGCACGGATTGGCGGACAGCTTCCTCGACGCCTGTCGCGAGGTGTCCGCCGGCGAGAAGAAGGGGTTCATGCTTTCGGTGGCGCACACCGCTACCCGTGATCAGCAACGCGGCTATCCGTTCCGGAACCGGATTTCCGAGCTTCTTCCTTGGATGGAGCGTGTGTTCGATGCCGAAGAGGCCGGTGGGGACGATGCCGTTCCGACGTGATGATCGCAAGGCTTGATGACCGTATGCGCCTGAAGAGGGTCACCGGCTGCTCGCTTCAGCGAAGATTTCGCGTCGTCACTTCGATGCCATTCACCTGCTCGCCGAGGACGATGCCTGACCCAAGCCGTAGGTCGGGGATGTAGATGTCGCGCGCGTTCTTGCCGAGATGTCGCTCCGCAGGGTCGCGCGGTTTCGACCCTATGCCGTCTTCACGACGTCGGCGCGTTCGCCGACGCTGGCGAGCAAAGGCTACAGGTCGTTGAGGCGGTGCGCGATGACGTGGATCACGTCGCCCTCGCGCTGGACCTAGCCCCGCACGCCCATCATCTACGCGCCGAGCACCGTGCAGCGGTTGACCCTGCTGTCAGCGCGCGACCGCGGCAGCGGCGTCGAAGGGGATGTCAGCTGCCCTGAATTCGCGCAGCAGCGCCAATTTCCAGCCGCCCGCCCGGTCGTAGGGGGTGTATAGCACGCCGTCGTAGTCTGACGGCATCTCGATGTCGCCGGACACGAGCGCGGCGACCCGCTCGGATCCGAGCTCCAGCACGACGTTCTGGCGCGCGCGGGGACGCATGTCGCCGCCGGCCGCGAGCCCACCGACATCGTCCGGGGTCGCCAGCACGACGGCGAACGCGGCGTCGGCTGCGTGGTCGCGGAACTTGGCGATGATGGTGCGTCCCTGGTTGGGCTGCTCGTGGAGGATCACCTCGTCCATGCCGATCCGGTGGAGCCATAGCGCGACCTCGTTCTTCAGCCCGTCGTCGCGGCCGTGCACGATGAAGATCTTAGGGCGCGGGGGGGCCCACGGCGGGGGGGGCGCCCGCCCCCCCGCAGGTCCCGGCCCGCCCACCCGC
>CAXTWJ010000081.1:696-9583 GCA_964247925.1 uncultured Sphingomonas sp. | reverse complement strand
GAACAGGTCGCCCTTGGTGATCAGGACCAGCCGGCCGAGTTCGGCGAGGCGGGGGGCCTCGCGGCCCCGCGGCTGGCGGATCACCGGGGCGGCCCTGCGTCGGGCGGAGCGGCGCCGCAGGGTGCGGCCGCCGCCCCTGTGGGTGGTCCCGGGGGCGGTGGGGGGGGCCGGGGCCACGCAGCTCCTGCGCTAGGCGTCGATGCTGGTGCCCAGCGCGGCGTGCACCAGACCGCCGTCTACCGCGATCGTTTCGCCCACGACGTAGTCGCCCGCGCGGCTGGCGAGGAAGATGGCGGTGCCGGCCATATCCTCGTCCACCCCGATCCGGCGCGACGGGATGTTCCGCGCGACCTCATCGCCATGGTCGCGCGCGGCGCGGTTCATCTCGCTCGCGAAGGCGCCGGGGGCGATGGATGTGACGTGGATGTTGTCACGGACGAGGCGTGCGGCGAGGCGTTTTGTGAGATAGATGAGCGCCGATTTGGACGCGTGATAGCTGTACGTCTCCCACGGGTTGAGGCGCAGGCCGTCGATCGAGGTGATGTTGATGACCTTGGCCGGGCGCTCGGCGCTCGCGGCGGCCTTGAGCGAACCGAACAGCGCCTGGGTCAGGAAGAAGGGCGACTTGACGTTGAGGTCCATGACCTTGTCCCAGCCCTGTTCCGGGAACTCCTCGAACGGCACGCCCCAGGCGGCGCCAGCGTTGTTGACGAGGATGTCGAGCCCGCCCTCGCGCTCGGCAAAGGCGGCGGCCAGCTGCCTGCAGCCATCGACGGTCGACACGTCCTGCGGCAGCGCGACGCAGTTCGGGCCCAGTTCGGCCGCGGTCTCGTCGCCAGCCGCCGCCTTGCGGGCCGAGATGTAGACCTTGCACCCCTGCGCGATGAAGCCGGCGGCGATCATCCTGCCAATGCCGCGCGATCCGCCGGTGACGAGCGCGACGCGACCGTCGAGGCGGAACAGGTTGGTGGTGTCCATCACGAACTCTCCTAGCCGCCGCGTTTCAGCGTTTCGCGGGCGATGATGATCTGCTGGATCTGGCTCGTGCCCTCATAGATGCGGAACAGCCGCACGTCGCGGTACAGCCGCTCGATGCCATAGTCGGCGATGTAGCCGGCGCCGCCGTAGATCTGCACCGCCTTGTCCGCGACGCGGCCGACCATCTCGGACGCGAAGTATTTGGCGGCCGCGGACTCGAGCACGACGTCCGTTCCCGCGTCCTTGGCCGCGGCGGTCTCCAGCACCAGCGCGCGCGCGGCGAGCGCCTCCGTCTTCATGTCGGCGATCATGCCCTGGATCAGCTGATGCTGCGCGATCGGGTGGCCGAACTGCTTGCGCTCGGTCGCATAGGCGACACAGTCGGCGAGGAGCCGTTCGGCGACACCGACGCACACCGCCGAGATATGCAGCCGCCCTCGATCCAGCACGCGCATCGCGATCTTGAAGCCCTCGCCCTCCGCGCCCAGCCGGTTGGCGACGGGGACGGGCACGTCGTCGAAATGGACGTCGGAGACCTTGGCCCCCTTCTGCCCCATCTTCTTCTCGGGCTCGCCCAGCGTCACGCCGGGCAGGTCGCGCGGGACCAGGAAGGCGGACACGCCGCGGCCGCCGGGCTCATCGCCGGTGCGCGCCATGACGGTGAAGAGCTGCGCCTTGTCGGCGTTGGTGATGTAGCGTTTCGTGCCGGTGAGGCGGTACACATCACCGTCCCGGACGGCGCGGGTGCGGACACTGCCGGAGTCGGAACCGACCTCCGGCTCGGTCAGGGCGAAGCTGGTGACCACGTCGCCGCTCGCGATGCGCGGCAGCCACTGCGCCTTCTGATCGGGCGTGCCAGCCATGACGAGGCCTTGGCTGCCGATGCCGACATTGGTGCCGAAGGTGGAGCGGAAGGTGGGGGTGGTGCGCCCCATCTCGATCGCGACCCGGCACTCCTCCAGCATGGTGAGGCCGAGGCCGCCATGGTCCTCGCCGATGGACAGGCCGAACAGCCCCAGGTCCTTCATCTCACCCACGACCGCGTCGGGAATGGCGTCGGCGGCCTCGACCTCCGCCTCCAGCGGGCGCAACCGCTCGGCGACGAAGCGGCGTACGGTGACGATGAGCTGATCAAACGTTTCGGGATCGAGGGCCATGGCGGGGTCCGTAGTCAGACCGCGCAGCGCCCGCAAGCTGGGCACACCGCGATCTCCAATATCGGCACGTTGACCGAGTGAACGGCCATTCTATGCTTTCCAAAACGGGAGAGGCGCGTGAACGGGACGGGACGGTTCGGGGGCAGGCGCGCGGTGGTGACGGGCGCGGCGTCGGGGATCGGGCGCGCGACGGCGCTGCGCCTCGCCGACGAGGGCGCGAGCGTGCTGATCGGCGACATCGACGTGGCCGGCGGCGAGACGCTGGCGGCGGAGTCGGGCGGGCGGATCGCGTTCCAGCGTTGTAACGTGACCGACCCCGACCAGATCGCGGCGCTGATGCGGACCGCCGCCGACGGGGGCGGGCTGGACGTGCTGGTCAATAATGCCGGCGCAGGCGGCGCGCGCGAGCGGATCGACGAGATCGGAGCGGCCGACTGGGACCGGACGCAGGCGCTCCTGCTACGCTCGGTGGCGCTGGGGATCCGGCACGCCGCGCCGCCGATGCAGGCTCGCGGCGGCGGCGCGATCGTCAACATCTCCTCCGTTTCGGCGCTGGGGTCCGGCTATGCGCCGATCGCCTATTCCACCGCCAAGGCGGGGGTCATGCACCTGTCGCGGGTCGCCGCGGCGGAGCTGGCGCGGCATGGCATCCGCGTCAACGCGGTGCTGCCCGGCTTCATCGTCACCAATATCTTCACCAGCGCGGTGGGCGTGCCCGCCGAGCAGGTCGAGGCGGTCAAGGGCATCATCGGGCAGGGCGCGGCCAGGGCGCAGCCGGTCGCGCGCGCCGGCCGGCCGGAGGACATCGCCGCGGCGGTCGCCTATCTCGCCAGCGACGACGCCGCGTTCGTCACCGGCACGCACCTGCTGGTCGATGGCGGCCTGTCGGTCGGCACGCGCGCGAGCTGGGATGCCGACGCGCCGAGCACGTTGTCGGCGCTGGACCAGTTCCGGTGAGCACGACGGCATCGCGATCGTCGCGGCTGCCGCGCGGGCTGATCGTCGCCCATGGCTTTGGCGCGGTTTCGTGATCATGGTCGCGCCGAGCCGAGATGAGCCCGCCTCGCAGGCCCGGCGCAGCTCGATAGGATCGATTCGGGGTCGCTGGCTTTCCTGATCGGGATGCCATCTCTCCGTTCATCGCTGACCGTAAACGGTTGATCGTCGGCCGAAAAGCGGCGCTGCCTGCACCGTCGCCGTTCATCGGCGCGATCGAACAGCTCGTCCGATCGGCGGCCCGCGTGGGTTGGCGCGGAGTGGGTCGGCCCGTAGCGGACATACATCAGTCACCTTGAGCCGGGGGGTTCTTCGTGAAGTCCAAGTTTCTTGCAGCGCGATTCGCGCTGATTTTGTCCTGCGCCCTGACGACAGCGGCGCCCGCGTCCGCCCAGTTCTGGCAGTGCGTGACCTATGCCCGCTCCGTGTCGGGCATCCAGATTCGGGGCAATGCGAACACCTGGTGGGGACAGGCGGCTGGCCGCTACGACCGCGGTCACACGCCCAAGGTCGGCGCGGTGCTGGCGTTCGAGGCGACGCACCGGATGCGCGTCGGCCATGTCGCGACGGTGGCGGAGGTGGTGAGCGACCGCGAGGTGATGCTGAACCACGCCAACTGGTCGCACCCCGGCCGGGCCGAGACGGCGCGGGCGATCGATGTGTCGGCGGCGGGCAACTGGACCGAGGTCCGCGTCCAGTACGGGTCGAGCATGGGCACGTCGAGCTACCCGACCAAGGGCTTCATCTACTCGGATCATGCCGATGCCGGTGAGGCGCTGGCGGCGGCGGACGATGGGGCGGTGAAGGGGTGACAAGGCCCGTCGCGGCAAAGCCGCGCCGTCGGTCCTTGCGGCGCGAGGCCGGCCGAGCTTGTGCGTCTCCTACCCAGCTTGCGCTGGTCAGGTGCGCGCGGCGCTGAAGGTCATCGCCACCCCGTTCATGCAATAGCGCTTGCCGGTCGGCTTCGGGCCGTCATCGAAGACATGGCCCAGATGCCCACCGCAGCGGCGGCAATGGACCTCCGTGCGTTCGCTGAACAGCGACGTGTCCGACTTGGTCCGCACCGCATGGGAAAGTGGCGCCCAGAAGCTGGGCCAGCCGGTGCCGCTGTCAAACTTGGTCCGCGATGAATAGAGCGGCAGCGCGCAGCCCTTGCACGCGAAGGTGCCGGCGCGATGCTCGTTGTTGAGCGGGCTGGTGTAGGGCGTTTCCGTGCTCTCGTGGCGGAGCACGGCCCAGGCCTGCGGGCCGAGCTTCTTCTTCCACGCCTCGTCTGACATGGTGACCTCGAATCGCTCGGCGGGCGCGGCATTGGCAGGTGCATTGCGACAGCCCCAGAGCGCGGCGCCGGCCAGCCCGGAGGCGGCGAGGGTCAGGAAGTCGCGGCGGGGGAGGTGGGTCATGGCCTCCATATAGCGCTTGGACGGCCCATTTGGAGAGGCGTCAGTATCCGGTCACCTCCACCGGGAGCGTCCGGTAGCCATGCACGAAGCACGCGGCGACGCGCGTCGGCTCGCCCGTCACGTTCACGCGCATCCGGCGCTTGGCCATCTCCTCCAGCAGGATGCCGATCTGCAGCTCGGCCAGCCGCGCGCCGACGCAGCGATGGATGCCGTGGCCGAACGCCAGGTGCCGGCGAGCATTGGGGCGGTCGGGTTTCAGGATGTCCGCATCCGGGCCGAACACGCTCTCGTCGCGGTTGGCCGAGATGTACCAGAGTGCCAGCTTGTCGCCCTCGCGGATGCGCTGGCCCATCAGCTCGGTGTCCTGCGTCGCGGTGCGGCGCATATGGGCGAGCGGGGTCTGCCAGCGGATGATCTCCTGTGTGGCGTTCGCGATCAGGCCCGGGTCGGCCTCCAGCTTGGCCCGCTCCTCCGGGAACAGGTCCAGCCCATAGGCGAGCGCGGACATGGAATTGCGCGTGGTGTCGTTGCCGCCCACGATCAGCAGGATCAGGTTTCCGATGAACTCGAAGTGATCCATGTGCGCCATAGCGTCGGAATGGATCATCATGGAGATGAGGTCGGGGGTCTGCGGCTTGCCGACCTTGCCGTTCCACAGGTTCTGGAAGTAGGCGCCGCATTCATACATATGCTGCAGCCGCTGTTTGCGCAGCTCCTCCGACTTCACCAGCTCGATGTCGCCGGCCCAGTCGGACCAGAAGGTGAGCTTGCGGCGGTCCTCCCACGGAAAGTCGAACAGGATCGCCAGCATCTGCGTCGTCAGTTCGACCGCGACGGTATCGACCCAGTCGAACGGCGTGTTCCAGGGCAGTGAGTCGAGGATCTCCGCGGTGCGCGCGCGGATGTCGCTCGCCATGCGCTGCATTTCCGACGGCGTGAAGGCGGGCGCCACCGTGCGGCGCTGGCCGGTGTGGACGGGGCGGTCGCGGGCGATGAACATGGGCATCCGCACGTCGCTCTCGGGCAGGAAGTCGGCGAGCGTGATGCCGCCGACCTCCGACGAATACAGGTCGGGGAGCGACTCGACCTCGACGATTGGCTTGTAGGACGACACCGACCAGTAGGGGCCGTAGTCGGAGTGCTCGCAGCGGTGGACGGGCGCCTCGGCGCGCAGCCGTCGGAACGGCGCGGGCCAGCTGTCGTCGCGGTACAGCTCGGCGCGGCTGACGTTGAGCGGATCGGCGCCGGCGGGAGTTGCGGCGGCGGGGGCGAGGGTGGCCATGCGTTCTCTCCTATGTCGGGAGAGAACCGCTAGCTGACATTGATGTCAATAGGCCTTGGCGCGCCGCCAGAACGGTCGCGCCGACCCGGATTGCAGCACGCCGCGCCGGAACAGCCGCGCGCCGACCCAGATGAAGATCGCGACCCACAGCGCCTGCCAAGCGAGCGCGGCGGCGTGCGGCCACAGCTCGCCCGAGTTCGCCGCGTGCCCGGCCATCGCGAAGGGCGACGACAGCGGGAAGACCTCCGCGAAGGTCGCCAGGGGTGTGCCGGGATGCGAGGCGGCGGCGGTGGCGAGCGCGAACATGGCGACCTGCAGCACGGTGATCGGCAGCGACAGCATCTGGATCTCGCGCATCGTCGATGCCTGCGCGCCGACGCCGAGGAACACGGAGCCGAGCAGCAGATACGCCATCGAGAAATAGGCCGCGAACAGCAGCGTGAAGGCGGGCGCGCCGACGGCCGGGGTCAGTTCGTGCAGCCCGCTCGCCACGCCGGCGGGCATCAGCGCGCCGATCTGGCCGACGACGGTCGCCCAGAAGGCGACGAACAGCACCGCGACCCCGAACATCCCGAGCAGCTTGCCCAGGAACACCGATTCCAGCGGCACGGCGGCGGCGAGGATCTCGATCACCTTGTTGTTGCGCTCCTCCGCCATGGTGCCGACGACCTGGCCGGCGAGGAACAGCGTCAGAAAGAAGATGCCGAACACGGCGAGGAACGCGGACTGGTTCTTGCCGCCGGCCGAAATGTGGCCGCGATCGAGCCTGATCTTGACCGGCGACACGGTCGGCAGTGCCCCGCCCAGTCGCTCGGCGGCGAGCGTCGTCTGGGCGAGCAGCGCGAGATAGTCGGCGCTGCGGCTGCCGCGTGAGGCGTAGAGGACATGCGGGCGGTCGAGCGGACCGAACAGGATGGCGCTGGCGTCGAACGCTTTGCCCGCGAACACGCGTTGCGCCTGCGCGCCGACATCGGTCTCGGCACGCATCGTGGTCAGCTCGGGTGGTTGATCCTCCGGGCTGCGATAGGCGGCGCGCAGGCGGGTGTCCGCCTGCGCGAAGGGACGGGCCAGCGCGTCGGGCACGATCGCGACGATCCGCGCCTTGCTGGCCGAGCCCTCCGCGACGCTGGCCGCGCCCAGCCCGCCGATCGCGCCGAACGAGCCCATGATGACGGGCGCGAACAGGAACAGCAGGAAGATGGGGGTGAACACGGTCGCCACGAAATCGCGGCGGGCGATCGTCAGCGTCTGACGCACGAGGCGGCGGGTGCGGGTCACTGTGGCTGCTCCTGCTCGCCGACGATGCGAACGAACGCCTCGTGCAGGCCGGGGCGCTCGATCTGCAGCCCGGCGATGCCGTGGCCGGCGGCGATCAGGCGCTGGAGCACGGCTTCGATCCCGTCAGCGGGCAGAGCGAAGCGCCAGCCGGCCCCATCGGGCTGGGCGTCGGGTGGCAGCAGCCCGTCGAGACCGGCGACGGCGTCGCGCGGGGTGTAGAGCACGCGCTGGGGTAGCATCCCGCGCGCTTCATCGACCGTGCCCTCGAACCGGCATTTGCCGCCGGCGATGATCGCGAGCCGGTCGCACAGCCGCTGCGCGTGCGCCATGACGTGGGTCGAGAAGAGCACGGTGGCGCCCCGGTCGCGCTCGGCGACGATCAGGCCCTCCAGCCGCTCCTGGTTGACGGGGTCGAGGCCGGAGAAGGGCTCGTCGAGCACGAGCAGGTCGGGGCGATGCACGACCGAGCCGAGCAGCTGCACGAGCTGCGCCATGCCCTTCGACAGCTTTCTGATCTTGGTGTCGGTGGCGTGGCCGAGGCCGGCCTGCTCGAGCAGCTCGACGGCGCGCGCGCGCCCCGTGCGCCAGGGCAGGCCGCGCAGCGCGCCCATGAACGCGATCGCCTCGCGCGCTTTCATCGCCGGATACAGTCCGCGCTCCTCGGGCAGGTAGCCGACGCGGTCACTGGCGTCGCGGGGATGCGCGGCGTTGAGCAGCGAACGGCTGCCGCCATCCGGCTCGATGATGCCGAGCAGCATGCGCAAGGTCGTGGTCTTGCCCGCGCCATTGGGGCCGAGCACGCCGTAGATCGCGCCGCGCGGCACCTGCAGATCGACGCCGCGCACGACCTCGCGGTCGCCGTACCGCTTGACCAGGCCCGTGGCGGTCACCGCCCAATCGTCCGCCACCAGGCTACCCCCCTTGTCCCCGGTCGTGGTAGCGGGCGGACGTGGCCCCGCACAAGCCTCTGGAACGATTGATCAAGGACAAGGCCGCCGAGCTCGGCTTCGCGGCGTGCGGGATCGCGCGCGCCGATGCCGCGCCGGCCGCCGGCGCGCGGCTGCGGCAGTGGCTGGCGGAGGGCTGTCACGGCGACATGATCTGGATGGAGGGCCGCGCCGACCACCGCGCGTCGCCGGCCGGGTTGTGGCCGGCGGTGCGCAGCGTGATCTCGCTCGGCATGAGCTACGCGCCAGCCGCCGACCCGCTCGCGCTGGCGGACGAGCGCGGCGTGGGGCGCATTTCCGTCTATGCGCAGGGCGGCGACTATCACGACATGGTCAAGCGGCAGCTGAAGGCGCTGGGGCGGTGGCTGGCGAGCGAGGCGGCCTGCGACCTCAAGGTCTTCGTCGATACCGCGCCGGTGATGGAGAAGCCGCTGGCGGAGGCCGCCGGGCTGGGCTGGCAGGGCAAGCACACCAATCTGGTCAGCCGGGAACATGGGTCGTGGCTGTTCCTGGGCGCGATCTACACCACGCTGGAACTCGCGCCCGACGCGCCAGCGCGGACGACGTGCGGCTCGTGCGATGCGTGCCAGCGGGCGTGCCCGACGGATGCGTTCCCCGCGCCCTATCGGCTCGATGCGCGGCGGTGCATCTCCTACCTGACGATCGAGCATGCGGGGCCGATCCCGCCTGCGTTTCGGGCGGCGCTCGGCAACCGGGCGTGGGCGATCGCGCCCTCCTACGAGGCGGTGGTGTGCGCCTACGCCCTGGTGAGCCTCGGCTACGGCTTCACCCGCCCTGGCTTCACTGCGGGCGCGTCCCTGGCGGCGGGCGAGCGCGAGCAAGGGG
>CAXTWJ010000081.1:0-686 GCA_964247925.1 uncultured Sphingomonas sp. | reverse complement strand
GCGATCGGCAACCGCATCTACGGGTGCGACGACTGCTTGGCGGTGTGCCCCTGGAACAAGTTCGCGGCCGCTGCGCACGTGCAGATCGCCTTCCAGCCGCGTGCCGAACTGGCGGCGCCGGCGCTCGCCGACCTGCTAGGGCTGGACGACCCCGGGTTCCGTCAGGTGTTCGCGGGCTCGCCGATCAAGCGGATCGGGCGCGACCGCTTCGTGCGCAACGCCCTGATCGCGGCAGGGAACAGCGGCGACGCGGGGCTGGTACGGGCCGTCGCCATGCTGCTGGATGACCCCGCGCCTGTGGTGCGCGGCGCGGCGGTGTGGGCGCTGGGGCGGCTCGACGCGGCAGGCTGGGCGGCGGCACGGGCCGTGCGCGCGCGGGCCGAACCCGACGCGGACGTCAGGGCGGAGTGGGACGGGAACGTTGCGGCCGGAACAGGCGTTGAGACCGTGTCACTACTGTAACGAAAGGCTGCACGATGCTCTGGACCATTGCCGTCATCCTGATCGTCCTCTGGCTGCTGGGCGTGGTCGTCCATATCGGCGGCGGGCTGATCCACCTGCTGCGGGTGGTCGCGCTGATCGTGGGCCTGATCCAGCTGTTCTCGGGCCGGCGCGCGGTTTAGCTCGCCGGAGCGCATGGGCGTAGCGAAGCTACGTCCAAGACGCGTCCCGAGCGGCCGGCGGGC
>CAXTWJ010000080.1:7309-9585 GCA_964247925.1 uncultured Sphingomonas sp. | reverse complement strand
CCAGCGTCTTGGGATCGTCGGTCAGCCGCCGCTCGGTCAGGATGTGCTTCTCGCGGTCGTTCAGGTCGTCCATCGCATCGACCAGCATCCCGTGACGCACGTCGGCCTCCTGCGCCTCCGCGACCGTCTGGTCCTGCAGCGGCGCGTCGTCCTTCAGCCAGTCCTGCCACTGCGCGTCGCCCTCCTCGCCGACCTGGACGTTGAGCGACGTGTCGCCACCCATCGCCATGCGCCGGTTCATGGAGACGACCTCGTCCTCCTGTACGCCCAGGTCGGTCGCGATCTTTCGGACGTTCTCCGGGCTGAGGTCGCCGTCCTCGAACGCGTCCAGCTTGGACTTCATGCGCCGGAGGTTGAAGAACAGCTTCTTCTGCGCCGCCGTGGTGCCCATCTTCACCAGGCTCCACGACCGCAGGATGTATTCCTGGATCGACGCCCTGATCCACCACATCGCATAGGTGGCGAGGCGGAACCCGCGATCGGGCTCGAACTTCTTCACGCCCTGCATCAGCCCGATATTGCCCTCGGAGATCAGCTCGGACGTCGGCAGGCCATAGCCGCGATAGCCCATCGCGATCTTCGCCACGAGCCGCAGGTGCGACGTCACCAGCTGCGCCGCGGCATCGGGGTCGCCATGCTCCTGAAAGCGCTTCGCGAGCATATATTCCTGCTCCGGCTGGAGCAGCGGAAACTTGCGGATCTCGGAGAGATAGCGGTTCAGCCCGGCCTCGCTGCCGAGCGCCGGGATCGTCGCCGGGACGTTGCTGCCTTTTGCCATCACCAAACTCCCTCTGATCCCAGGGGCCGGTCTCTCCCGCACCGCAGCGAGAACACCGTCCCGACTTAAGCGTGCAGGGCCACCAACAGTTCCTGCATATCATCCGGCAGCGCGCTGTCGAACGCACATGCGTTACCGCTGATCGGATGAACGAATCCTAGACGCGCCGCGTGCAGCGCCTGCCGCCTGAACCCCAGCCGCTCCGCGAGCGGCAGCCGGCCGCCATAGACCGGGTCGCCGACCAGCGGGTGGCCCAGCGAGGCCATGTGGACGCGCACCTGATGCGTGCGCCCCGTCTCCAGCCGGCACTCGACCAGCGCCGCGCCGAACAGCGGCTCCAGCGTGCGGTAATGCGTCACCGCCCGCTTGCCGCCGGCCACGATCGCGACCTTCTTGCGGTCCTTGGGCGAGCGGGCGAGCGGCGCATCGACCAGTCCCGCCGCCGGCGTCGGCTTGCCGCGCGTAACCGCCAGGTAGCGCCGTTCGATCGAATGCGCCGCGAACTGCTTCGCCAGCCCCTCATGCGCCCGGTCGGTCTTGGCCGCGACCATCAGCCCCGACGTGTCCTTGTCGATCCGATGCACGATGCCCGGCCGCGCGACGCCGCCGATTCCCGACAGCGAGCCGCCGCAATGGTGCAGCAGCGCGTTGACCAGCGTCCCGTCCAGATTGCCGGCGGCGGGATGCACCACCAGCCCCGCGGGCTTGTCGATCACGATCAGGTGCGCGTCCTCATACGCGACAACGAGCGGGATGGCCTGCGCCGCGTTGTGCGCCTGCGCGGGCAGGGGCACGGTCACCGCGAACGCCTCGCCCGCCATGGCACGCTTCGCCGGGTCGCGCGCGAGCAACCCGCCGCGCGAGACCTGCCCGCCCGCAATCAGGACCTTCAGCCGCTCGCGCGACAGCGTCGGCACCGCGTCCGCCAGCGCCCGATCCAGCCGCCAGCCGTCGGCGGTCGGCGCAATCGTCGCCTCGATGATGGAAACCCCCCGGTCCATGCGGTAGCGATATGGCGATGGGCGTCCGGATTGCAACCGAACTGCTGGCCCGCATTGTCGCCGAGGCCGCCGCCGCGTCGGGGCTGGAGGTGTGCGGCCTGCTGTTCGGCGATACGGATGCGATCACCGATGTCCGGCCCTGTCGCAACGTCGCCGCCGACCCGTCGCGCATTTTCGAACTCGACCCCGCCCAGCTCCTGGCCGCGCACCGGGCGGCGCGGGCAGGGGGCGCCCGGATCGTCGGCCACTACCATTCTCACCCATCCGGCACGCCCGAGCCATCGGCCCGCGATGCCGCCGATGCCCCCCCCGACGGCGCGCTGTGGCTGATCGTCGCGGGCGGGGAGGTGAAGGCGTGGCGTGGCGTCCCGTCAGGTGAACGCCACGGTCGCTTCGACGCCATTCAACTCGTTGTCATCTCCGCGAAAGCGGGGGCCAATCTCCCGTCCTCCGACCCCGCGCGACCGTCGTCCTGACCCGCGCCCCCGGAGCGGGGT
>CAXTWJ010000080.1:0-7299 GCA_964247925.1 uncultured Sphingomonas sp. | reverse complement strand
GCGCCTGCGCGGGGCCCGGGGTGGGGGGGTTGGTCGGGAGTGGCGCGGGCCGACCCGCGGTTGCCACCCCGCCAACCCTCCGCCACAACGGCAGAAAGGGAGAAGCCCAGCAATGCCCGTCAGCCCCGTCGATTACGCCAGCCTGCTCTGCTCGCGCCTGTGCCACGACCTGCTCTCCCCCGTCGGCGCGCTCAACAACGGGCTGGAGCTGCTGGCGGACGAGACCGACCCGGCTATGCGCGAGCGCTGCATGGAGCTGCTTGCCGACAGCGCGCGCGCGTCCGCCAACAAGCTCAAGTTCTTCCGCCTCGCGTTTGGCGCCGCCGGCGGGTTTGGCGACGCGGTGGACGCGCGCGAGTGCCGGTCCGCGATCGAGGGACTGTTCGCCGACAACAAGCGTCTGCAGCTCGGCTGGCTGGTGGAGGCGCCGACGCTGCCCAAGCCCGCCGCCAAGGTGCTGCTCAACCTCGCCATGATCGCCGGCGACGCGCTGGTCAGGGGCGGCCAGCTCGACATCGGCGCGGAAGAGAATGACAGTGCGGTCGAGATCGTGCTGCGCGCCGAGGGCGGCCGCCTCGTCCTCGACCCCGACATCCGCCGCACGCTGACCGACGGTGAGGCGGAGGATGGCGTCACCCCGCGCACGGCGGCGGCGTACCTGGTGCATTCGCTGGCGAGCAGCGTGCAGGTGTCGGAGCCGGGTGAGGGCGTGATGCTGTTCGGCGCAGCGCTGAAGCCGGCTACGTCCGGCTAACTGCGCAAGCCCGGCCGGCGGCGCTTCAGCGTCGTCCGACGACGCGGCTTCGCTGCGGCGGGGCCACTGTGCAGCCTGACGTCGTCACCCCGGGCTTGACCCGGGGTCCAACCGCGTCCGCGTCCAACGGTTCGGGATAGCTCGTGCCGCCAGCCGCGCCCAGCGTTGGATGCCGGAACAAGCGCGGGATGACGGGTTGAACACCACCTTAGCCCGACATTTACCAATCGCGCTGCATACGAAAGCGTGATGGACGAGCTGCTCCAAGAATTCATAGCCGAAACCCGCGAAACGCTGGAAGCGATCGCGGGGGAGATCGTCGCGTGGGAGGCCGACCCCACCGATCGCGCGCGCCTCGACGCCATCTTCCGCTTCGTACACACGGTGAAAGGCAGCTGCGGCTTTCTCGACCTGCCGCGCCTCGCCCGCCTCAGCCACGCCGCGGAGGACGCCCTGGCCACCGTGCGCGACGGCGCGCGCGCGCCCGATACGTCCTTCGTCAACGCCGTGCTCGCGATCGTGGATCGCATCGGCGAGGTGGTGGAGGCGATCGACGCCGGCGCCGCGCTCGACGATTCCAGCGATCCCCTGCTGATCGCCGCCTTGGCCGAGAACGCCGAGCCCGCGTCGCAAGTCGCGGCCGCCGCCACCGGCCCGCGCGCGGTCAGCCGTTCCGTGCGCCTCCATGTCGATCTCCTCGATCGGATGATGAGCGGGATGTCGGACATGGTGCTCGCGCGCAACGAGCTCGCCCGCTGCCTGCGCGCCGCCGATCCCGACCCGCGCGTCGAGTCCGCGCTCGAACGCCTGTCGCTCACCGTCGCCGACATGCGCGAATCGGTCACGCGCACCCGGATGCAGACGGTGGAGGCGCTGTTCTCCGCCGTCCCGCGCATGGTCCGCGACACCGCCGCCGAGCTGGGCAAGGCGGTGACGCTGACCATCGAGGGCGCCGATGTCGAGCTCGACCGCGAGATGATCGAGCTGATGCGCGATCCGCTGGTCCACATCATCAGGAACGCGGTCGATCACGGGCTGGAGGCGCCGGCCGAACGTCGCGTCGCCGGCAAGCGCGAGAACGGCCACCTCCACGTCTCCGCCCGCCAGTCGGGCAATCAGATCCTGATCGAGGTCGCCGATGACGGGCGCGGCATCGACGTCGCTCGCCTCGTCGCGAAGGCGGCCGCGCGGGGCTTGCGCACGGACGCGGAACTGGTGGCGATGACGGAGGCGCAGCGGCTCGAACTGGTGTTCGAGCCCGGCCTGTCGTCCCGCGACGCCGTCACCAGCACCTCGGGCCGCGGCGTCGGCATGGACGTCGTGCGCGCCAACATCGAACAGATCGGCGGCCGCGTCGCGCTCCACAATCGCCCGGGGCAGGGGCTGACCATCGTCATCCACGTGCCGCTGACGCTGTCGATCATCTCCACGGTCGTGGTCCGCGTCGCCGATCACCGCTTCGCGCTGCCGCGTCAGGCGGTGGAGGAGATCGTGTCGGCCAGCGGCGAGGGTATCCGGCTCGATACCATGGGCGACGCGCCACTCGTCACCGTGCGCGGGCGTCGGCTGCCACTCGTGCCGCTCGGCGCGCTGCTTGGCCTGCCGTCGCCCAGCACGGCCATCCTCGCGATCATCGCCACGCGAGAGGGGCAGTATGCGCTCGGGCTGGAAGGGGTGGAGGATACCGAGGAGCTGGTGGTGAAGCCCGCCGCGCCCGCGGTGATGGCGACCGGCTTCTACGCGGGGCAGACGCTGCCCGACAGCGGCCGGCCGATGCTGCTGCTCGACGGCGCGGGCATCGCCGCCGCCGCCGGCCTTGGCTTTGGTCGCGCCGAGCAGCGCGACGAGGGCGGCGCCGGCGACGTCGACGCGCCGGGCATCCCCGCGCTGTTGTTCCAGGATCTCGACGGCCAGCGCCGCCTGATCGCGCTCGCCGCGATCGATCGGGTCGAAACGGTGGAGATGACGAGCGTGCGCCACGCCGCCGGCCACCTGCGCCTCTCGGTCGGCGACCACACGGTGCCGCTGCATCTGATGGGCGACCTGCCCCCGCACGGCGCGCTCGCGGTGCTGCGCCTCAACGACGGCGCGACGGAACTCGGCTACGCCATCGCCGAGGCGATCGAGATCGTCGCGCTGCCGCCCGAGATCACGCCCGCGCACGGGACGGACATCATCGCCGGCGTCGTCGTGATCGAGGGCGAGCAGGTCGAGCTGGTCGATGCGCACGCGCTGTTCGCGCGCGGCGGCCGCCAGCTGGGCGAGCGACCGCTCTGCCACCTGGCCTGTGACGGCTCCGGCTGGATGGAGGCGTTCCTCCGCCCGACGCTGGAGGCCGCCGGCTATCGCTGCACGACGGCCCCCAGGGCCGGCGAGCACCCGGTGGTGACGCTCGCCATGGCCGACGCGCCCGCGCCCGCGACCGCGGGCGAGGTCGTCCGCCTCAGCCGCGAGCTGCGGGGGCCTGGCATCTATCGCTACGACCGGGCGGCGCTGCTCGCCGCGGTCGCCACGCGCGTCGCGGGGGAAGCACGCTGATGGAGCTGTTCCTGATCGCCACGGTGGCCGACCGCACGGTCGCGATCGCCGCCGAGCAGGTCGAGTCGGTGGTCGATGTGGGCGAGATCGTGCCGGTGCCGGGCGCCTCGCCGCACGTCCGCGGCATCGCCGCGCTGCGCAGCCGCGTGGTGACCGTGATCAGCTCGCGCTATGTCTTCGGCGCGCCTACGGGCCTGACGGTCGCGCGCCGCGCCATCGTCACGGTGGTGGACGGCCACCGCTACGCGATCCTCGTCAACGGGCTGGAGGACGTGCGCAATTTCGAGCTGCTGCCGCTGCCTCCCGGACTGCCGCTGTCGCCCCAATGGCGATCGGTGGCGACCGGCATGGTCGAGCACGAGGGTGAGCCGGTCCTCGCCATCTGCCTGCGCGGCATCATCCCCGACGCCGCGCTGGCGGCTTAACGCGCTGACAACGCTTGCCCCGCTATACCCGCCACACGTCTCTCGCAGAAAGTCGCGTCGCCCATGAAGACCTGCCTCGTCGTTGATGACTCCAAGGTGATCCGCAAGGTCGCCCGGCACATCCTGGAAACGCTCAGCTTCACCGTCAGCGAGGCGTGCGACGGGCGCGAGGCGCTCGACTCCTGCCTGCAGTCGGCGCCCGACGTGATCCTGCTCGACTGGAACATGCCGGTGATGAGCGGCATGGATTTCCTGCGCGCGCTGCGCGACTCGGACGTGCCGACCCGGCCCAAGGTGGTGTTCTGCACCACGGAAAACGGCATGGCCTACATCCGCGCCGCGATCGAGGCCGGGGCGGACGAATACGTCATGAAGCCGTTCGATCGCGATACCCTGGAATCAAAGCTCCAGATCGTCGGCGTCGCCTGAGTCACGCGCCGTGACGGCCGCCGCCCTCCAGCCTGCCGCCGCGCCCATCGCCGCGCGCGTGCTGATCGTCGATGATTCGGCGGTCGCGCGCGCGGTCATCACCGGCGTGATCGCGAGCAGCGCGCGCTACGCCGTCGCGGGCGCCGTGCCCAGCGTGGCGGCGGCCTTCGCGTTTCTCGGCGCGAATACGGTGGATTACATCCTGCTCGATATCCAGATGCCCGGCATCGACGGCATCACCGCGCTGCCCGACCTGCTGTCCGCGGGCGGGCGGGCCAAGGTGCTGATCGTGTCCTCCACCGCCGCCGACGGGGCCGCGACCACCGTGCAGGCGCTGGCCTTCGGCGCCGCCGACACGCTGGAGAAGCCGGCGATCGGCGCGCTGTCCGGACGGTTCGGCGCCGCGCTCCTCGACAAGCTCGATGGCCTGGCCGAGCCGAACCGCCCGGTGCCGGCATCGCGCCCGTCCTTCCCCGCTCCGCTCGAGCCGCCGCCGTCGCGCACCGCCTATGACATCGTCGCGATCGGCGCCTCGACCGGCGGCATCCATGCGCTCAGCCAGCTGCTGCGCGAGCTGCCCGCCTCCTTCCGCCTGCCGATGCTGGTAACCCAGCATCTGCCGCCCACCTTCATGCCCTATTTCGCCGCCCAGCTCGCGCTGCTCGCCGGCCGCCCTTGCGACGTCGCCGCCGATCGGATGCGCCTGCGTCCCGGTCGGATCGTGATCGCGCCGGGCGACGCACACATCCGCTGCGTGTCGATCGGGGAAGGCGGGCATTGCGTCCGGCTGTCGCGTGAGCCGTCGGTGAGCGGCTGCACGCCGTCGGTCGATCCCATGTTCGCCTCCGTCGCCGCCACCTTCGGCGAGCGCGCGCTCGGCATCGTGCTGTCAGGCATGGGCCGCGACGGCGCGGACGGCGCGCGCGCGCTGCGCGAGGCAGGCGGAACGATCGTCGTGCAGGATCAGGCCAGTTCCGTGATCTGGGGCATGCCGGGCGCCGTCGCGGGCGCGGGTCTGGCGGAGGCGCTGCTGCCGCCCGACGCCATTGGTCGTTTCGTCGCGGGGTGCCGCCGTCCATGAATGCCGTGATGTCCCCCGGTGCCGTCAAGGTCCTCACCGCGCTGCTGGAAGCGCGCACGGGCCAGCAGCTCGCCGCCTATCGTTCCTGGCGGCTCGACGTGGCGCTGAAGCCGCTGCTGCGCGAGCGGGGGCTGGACACGCTCGATCAGCTGGTGGCGCAGCTCCTCGACGGGCAGGATCACGGCGTCGGCGACCAGATCGTCGATGCGCTGGTCAACGGCGAATCGAGCTTCTTCCGCGACGCCCCCGTGTTCGATCTGGTGGTGGACGCCTGCGCCGCGATCGAGAACACCGGCCGGCGCCCGCGCCTGTGGTCCGCTGGCTGCGCGACGGGGCAGGAACCCTTGTCGCTCGCCATGCTGTTCGCCGAGCGCGCGGGCGTGCCGGTGCCGGAGATCGTCGCGACCGACGTCAGCGAGGCCGCGCTCGCCCGCGCCCGGGCCGGCCGCTTCACCCAGTTCGAGATCCAGCGCGGCCTGCCGATCCGGCGCCTGATGCAATGGTTCGACGGCGCCGGCGACCAGTGGACCGCCAGCCCGCAGCTCGTCCGCCACGTCCAGTTCCGCCGGATGAACCTGGTGTCCGACCCCGCGCCCGCCGGCCGCTTCGACGTGGTGATGTGCCGCAACGTGCTGCTCTACCTTTCGCCCCAGACCAAGGCGACGGTGTTCGCCAGGCTCGCCGGCGCGCTGCGGCCCGGCGGCCTGCTGGTGATGGGCGCTGGCGAGACGGTGATCGGCCAGACCGATCTGTTCGCCCCCTCCCGCCAGTATCGCGGCCTGTACGAGCGCGTCGATCAGGCCCGCGCCGCCGCCTGACCCTTTACTTGGGTCAAGGCCCACGGCACGACACATCGCATGATCGCGACGCCCTCGCCCAATCACGACGAGCGCGCGTTGCCCGTGTCGATGATCGTGC
Source organism: uncultured Sphingomonas sp. (assembly GCA_964247925.1). Classification (GTDB taxonomy): domain Bacteria; phylum Pseudomonadota; class Alphaproteobacteria; order Sphingomonadales; family Sphingomonadaceae; genus Sphingomonas. Next base: position 1,154 of record CAXTWJ010000080.1, on the reverse strand, counting down.
TGCACTACACGGGAATGCCGACCGCCGCCGCCGCGCTGGAGCGGCTCTGCGATCCGGCGGCGAAGGTCTCCGCGCACTATCTGGTGGAGGAGGACGGCACCGTTCACGCGCTGGTCCCCGAGGACCGGCGCGCCTGGCACGCCGGCCGCTCACACTGGCGCGGGGTGGAGGACGTCAACTCCGCCAGCATCGGCATCGAGATCGTCAACCCCGGCCACGAATGGGGCTACCGGCCTTTCCCGGAGGCGCAGCTGTCGGCGCTGATCCCGCTCGTGGCCGAGATCAAGGATCGGCACGCGATCACGCGCGGCAATGTCGTCGGCCATTCGGACATCGCCCCCACCCGCAAGCGCGACCCCGGCGAGCTGTTCCCGTGGGGCCGCCTCGCGCGGGTCCGCCTGGCGCTGCCGCGACCCACGAAGAACCTCCTGGACCCGCACTGGACCGAAAGCGGCTTCCTGCTCGCGCTCGAACGCTTCGGCTATGACGTGACGCAGCCCATGGCCGCGATCATGGCCTTCCAGCGCCGCTTCCGCCCCGAGCTGATCGACGGCGAGGTCGATGCCGAATGTCGCATGATCCTGCTGGCGCTCCTCTTGCCCAAACCGCAGGGCGAGGACTAAGGCAGGTGCGCCAGACGGTCGGGCGACCGCGGCCCCGGACTTTATCCGGGGGCGAGGAAAGTCCGGGCTCCACGGAACAACGGTGGCGGGTAACGCCCGCCGGGGGCGACCCCAGGGACAGTGCCACAGAGAGCAGACGGCCCAATCTACGGATGAAGTCCTCGGACGGGTCATGGTGAAAGGGTGCGGCAAGAGCGCACCGCGCGCCTGGCAACAGGGGCGGCACGGCAAACCCCACCGGGAGCAAGATCGAATAGGGGCGGCGAAGAACCTTCGGGTTCTGGGGTGCGTTCCCACCTGTCGCCCGGGTTGATTGCTGGAGCCTGTCGGCGACGGCAGGTCTAGAGGAATGGTCGCCCAGTCCCCTCGGGGATGGACAGAACCCGGCTTACAGACCGTCTGGCGCTGAGAGCAGGTAACAGGGAGCAGGGAGCAGGTTGGTGGAGTGCATACCTCCTGCGCCCTGCTCCCTGCTCCCTTTTATCCGTGACGGCTTCCGCCCCCTGCGACTTCGCCCTATCTGCCCCCCGA